>JBKPRM010000247.1:0-5350 GCA_046734555.1 Actinomycetota bacterium
CCCACCGCTCCTGGGAGAGCGCGCCCGACTGGGGTCGAGGTCGAGCCTGACCCATCGCGAGGCCACGCTCGACCGGATCCGATGCGGGCCCGCCTCGAGTGCTGCGCGACCCGCGGTCAACCGCGCCGCGGCTCGCTACCGTAACCAGCGTCAGCGGCGACGCATGGCCGGCTTCTCGAGCCACCAGCCGTCGATGCCGCGATCCTCCTCGTCGACCAGCGTGCCGGGCGGCACCAGATCGTCGATCGCGTCGAGCAGCGCCTCGTCCAACCGGAGATCGGCGCCTCGGAGCAGGTCGTCGAGCTGCGCGGGCGTGCGCGGGCCGATGATCGACGAGGTGACCGCCGGGTGCGCGAGCGTGAACGCGATCGACAACGGCGCGATCGTCGTGCCCGCCTCCTCCGCGTACTTCACGAGCGACTCGACGACGTCGAGCTTGCGTTGCACCTCGGGCCGCGATTCGTCCCAGATCTTGCGGAGCCAGTCGGCGCGCTCCGCCCCCCTTGTTGCACGCGAGTCGGGCGAGCGGTCGAAGTTGTCACGCCGGTAACGCCCCGACAGCCACCCGCGGTTGAGCGGGCTCCAGACGAGCACGCCCATCCCGTACCGCTGCGCCACGGGGAGCACATCGAGTTCGATCTGTCGAGCGAAGATCGAGTACGGCGGCTGCTCGGTGCGGAAGGACGACAGGCCACGTCGCTCCGCCGCCCATCGAGCCTCGACCATCTGCCACGCCGGGAACGTCGAGGACCCGAAGTAGCGGATCTTCCCCGCACGCTGGAGGTCGGTGAGCGCTCCGAGCGTCTCTTCGATGTCGGTCTCCGCCTCCGGCCGGTGGATCTGGTACAGGTCGATGTGGTCGACGCCGAGCCGTCGGAGGCTGTTGTCGATCTCCCGCATGATCCACACGCGGGAGTTCCCCTGCTCGTTGACACCCGGGCCCATGTTGCCGTGCACCTTCGTCGCGAGGACCACTTCATCTCGGTGGCCCGTGAGCGCCTTGCCGACGATCTCCTCCGACGCTCCGTTCGAGTACACGTCGGCCGTATCGATGAAGTTGATGCCGCCGTCGATCGCGGCGTGGATGATGCGGACGCACTCGTCGACGTCCTCGTTGCCCCACGGGCCGAACATCATCGCGCCCAGGCAGTGGGTGCTGACCCGGACGCCGGTACCCCCGAGCGAGCGGTACTCCATGTATGAGACGTTATCAGCGGGAGGGAACCGGGATGGAACGACGCAGGCTCGGCCGGACCGAACACCGCAGCAGCGTCCTGATCTACGGGGGCGCTGCGCTCTCGGACTCGACGCAGGAGGCCGCCGACGAGTCGATCCAGCTGGCGCTGGACGCCGGGATCAACCACTTCGACACGGCCGAGTCCTACGGTGACTCGGAGCTCCGGCTGGGCGCGTGGATGCCGCAGATCCGCGACCGGATCTTCCTCGCGACCAAGACCGATGACCGCTCGGCGACGGGCGCGTACGACGCGATCCGCCGATCGCTCGAACGGCTGCAGACGGACCGGGTCGACCTGATCCAGCTCCACGCCGTCTGCGACGTCGAGGACCTCGGACGAGCGACGGCGCCAGATGGGGCGGTCCGCGGCGCGGTCCGTGCGCGCGACGAGGGATTGGTCTCGTGGATCGGGATCACCGGGCACGGGATGCAGGCGCCGGCGACGCACCTCGAGGCGCTGCGGCGATTCCCGTTCGACACGGTGCTGACGCCCTGCAACTACCGCCTATGGAACGAGCGGGCGTATCGGCACGACCTCGAGGCGCTCGAAGACGAGATCGCGGCGCAGGATGCCGGGTTGCTGTTCATCAAGGCACTGGCGCGGAACCTGTGGCGCGAGGGTGAACAGCACCTGCGGACCACATGGTACGAACCGCTCGAGTCACAGGAGCACACCGACGCCGCCGTCGCGTTCGCCCTTTCGGACCGCGTCGTCACCGGGATCGCGACAGCCGGCGACGTGCGACTCGTGCCGCGGTTGGTCGAGGCGGAGCGCCGAGCCTCCTCGACGACCCGGGCCGAGGCCGAGGCGGTGCTCCGCGGCGTCGACGAGTTCGAGCCCCCCTTCGTGCGGGTACCCGGGCGCAAGGTTCCGGAGTGGCTCGAGAGCGTCGTCGCCGACGCGTAAGCCGCCCGTCGCCGGATCGATGGGTATCCAGCGACAACAGTTCGTCGATGGGAGCTCCTACCCCCCGGAGCTGACGGGGTTGCGGGGCAGCCATCCGGGTTCCTTCGAGGTCGCGCACGAGCTCCGTGACGGGCGACGGCTCGACGTCGCCGGCGCGCCGCTGGTCGATGACCTGGACCTCATCGTGGTCGGAGCAGGGATCAGCGGCCTCGCGGCGGCCTGGTTCTACCGGCAGCGTCGTCCGGACGCGACGATCCTGATCCTCGACAACCACGACGACTTCGGCGGACACGCGAAGCGCAACGAGTTCACGGTCGACGGGCGCTTCCTCCTCGGGTACGGGGGCAGCGAATCGCTGCAATCCCCCGATGCCCTCTACGGTCCCGAAGCGACCCATCTACTCGAGTCGGTCGGCATCGACTACCACCATCTCGAAGACTCCTTCGACACCGAGCTGTACCCCTCGCTCGGGCTCTCGCGCGGCCAGTTCTTCACGGTGGAGGCGTTCGGCGAGGACAGGCTCGTGACCGGTGACCCGATGCGGATGGTCGCCGACGACATCCCGGCCGGACGCATGAACGAACGCGCTGCGGAGGACTTCATCGAGGACTTTCCGTTGCCAGCCGCGTCGCGCCAGGCCCTGATCGAGCTCTACACGTCGACGCGCGATCCATTCCCGGACCTGGATGAGGCGGCGACACGCGAGACCCTGTCGCGGATCAGCTACCGCGACTACATCACGACATATCGGTCGCTCGACGATCGGGCCGCCGATACCTTCCAAGGGCGATCGCACGATTTCTTCGCGATCGGCATCGACGGCATCAGCGCGTTCGTGGCGATGGAGACCGGCTATCCGGGGTTCGCGGGTCTGCAGCTCGCATCCGATCCGGCTGCGCTCGCCGAGATGGAGGACCCGTACATCCATCATTTCCCGGACGGGAACGCGTCCATCGCCCGGTCGATCGTCCGATCGCTGATCCCCGCGGTCGCGCCCGGCTCCACGATGGAGGACCTCATCACGGCCCGGTTCGACTACGACGTGCTCGACGACACCCGCCCGACCCGTATCAGGCTCGAGAGCACGGTGGTCCATGTCGCGAACGATGCGGGCGGAGTTCGCGTCACGTACGTGCGACACGGCGATCTGGCGAGCATCCGCGCCCGCCATGCGATCCTCGCCGGCTACCACATGATGATCCCGCGGATCATGCCGGAGCTGCCGCCGGCCCAACGCCGGGCGCTCCGCGGCAACATCAAGGCGCCGCTTTCCTACACGAAGGTTGCCGTTCGCAACTGGCGGCCCTGGGTCGAGCGCGGCGTCCACGAGATCACGAACCCGATGGGGTTCTTCTCGCGGCTCAAGCTCGACTACCCGGTGAGCATGGGCGAGTACCGATTCCCGAGCTCGCCCGACGAGCCGATGGTGCTGCACCTCGTGCATGTGCCGACGGCGCCGAACCTCGGTCTGCCGGTGCGTGAGGCTCGCCGCCGGGCTCGCCAGGCCCTGTACGACACCACGTTCCAGGATTTCGAGTTCCACGTGCGCGACGAGCTCGGCCGGATGCTCGGCCCGGGCGGGTTCGACGCCGACGCCGATATCGCCGCGATCACCGTCAACCGCTGGGGCCATGGCTATTCCTACTCCGGCGACGAGCTGCACGACCCCGAAGATGATGCACGGGAACCGTTCTTGGTCGCCCGCCGCCGCTGCGGCAACGTCGCCTTGGCGAACGCCGACGCCGCGTGGATGCCGCTCGCCTCGGCCGCGATCGAGCAGGGCCATCGAGCGGCGGATGATCTGCTCGATTGAACCCGGTGCGCGTGCAACCCGAACGCCGGGCTCGGCGTCTCTACTCGGTCAGCCTCTCAGAAGGGAGCGCGCGATGCGCAAGGTACTGATGGTGGTGACGGCGGCTGCGGTCGCCGGGGGCGGTCTCGTGGCGGCGCGGGCCGCGACCGGAGGCGGTGTGACGCCGGCTCGGTGCATCGACACGGTCTGGCGCACGGACGAGGTCACGACGGCCTCGACGACCTTCACCGACGTTCCCGGGTTCGCCGACTCTCCGTCGTCGATCTTCCCGATCGTGGTGAACGTCAGCGCGGTCGTCTCGGGCGCGCCCGTGGAGTTCCGGCTGCTCAGCACCAACGTCGGGAACCAGACGGCGGCGAGCAAGCCGGGCCGGACGACGTTCGTGCCCGGCGGCGGAGGACCCGACTCGTTCTCGTTCCAGTGGATCGAGAAGAACCAGTCGGCGGCAGAGCACGTGAACGACCTGCGGTTGCAATGGCGCAGCACGAGCGGCAGCGACGTTCACCTGCTGCGCGGCGACATGGCGGTGACGTACGACACCGAACCCGGGTCGTGCATCGGCTCGGTCTGATCTCGCCTGCGGGAGGCTCCTGAACCGCTCGCCCACCCCGGCGAGCCTCAGGAGCGCTCCCGCACACGCTGCGGCGGGACTCAGGCCGTCACGGTCGCCACGTTGGAGCACACCGAGCTGCCGGTCGGGCAGACGACGTAGCTGAACGTCCCCTTCTTGCTCAGGGTTTCCGAGTAAGACCCGCCGTTGGTCGTGGCTGCGACGCGCACGCCGTTCCGGAGGACATCGATCGAGGCCGAAGCGGTCGCAGCCGCGTTCCACGTGAGCGAAGCTACGTTCGAGCCGCGCACCTTCGACACCGACGCTCTGAGGTTCCAGGGCGTCACCGTGACCGACCGCGTTGCCGTGCTCGTCACGCCGCCGCCATCCGCGGCGGTCAACGACACGGCGTAGGTGCCTCCCGCCGCATAGGTGTGCGTCACCGTCGTCCCGGTCGCGGCACCGCCGTCGCCGAAGCTCCAGGTTCGGCTCGCGATCTCGCCGCCCGGATCCGTGCTGGTGTCGGAGGCGTTGCAGACGAGCCCGCTGCACGAAACGCTGAAGGACGCAGCGAACCACGCGACCGGCGTCGGATTCAGCACGGCATTGGACGTGGCGCCATTCCCGACCTGACCGTAGAGGTTCCAACCCCAGCAGCGCAGACGGCTCGAGGTGTCGATCGAGCACGTGATCCATCGCCCGCCGGCGATCGACGCGATGTTCGCACCCTGACCCGGGACATCGATCGGAACCGAGCTGTTGGTGGTGGTTCCGTCCCCGAGCGCGCCGTTGACGTTCGCACCCCAGCACGTGGCCGCGCCGGACGTCGTGATCGCGCACGTG
>JBKPRM010000248.1:0-10167 GCA_046734555.1 Actinomycetota bacterium
GTTCCCGGATCTGCCCGAGGGATGGCTGATGGGCTTGTCGTTCGAGGCGGATCGAGCAGCGATCTCGATCGAGGTCGACGGGAGCTACCGCACGTACGTGACCGAGCCTGACGGCTCGACACGCGAGCTCGTGACCTTCGAGCGCGCGGCGGGTGTGGGGTCGCTGTACCCGACCGCGAGCGGCGGCCTCTCGTCGGATGGCACGCTGGCCTGTCTCCAGCACGCCGAGCACGGCGACATCCTGCACGCCGCGATGCGCGTGTTCGACGTGTCCACCGGCGCGGTCGCCGCCGACCTCGAAGACAAGGGGAGGAACCTCGCCCCGGTGACATGGTCCCCGATCCGGGGCGACCAGCGGCTGGCCTTCACGAGCGAGCAAGGACCGTTCGAGCGACCGGCGATCTGGGACATCGTCGCCGGCAGCCGGCGGGACCTCGAGCTGGACCTCCCGGGCGGTGCGTCCCCGATCGAATGGTTCCCGGATGCGTCGGCGTTGCTCGTGCATCACGACTCCGAGGGAACGTCGCAGCTGCTGCGCGTCGATGTCGAGACGTCGGCGATCACGCCGCTGACCGAGCTCGCCGGGGACATCCTCGGAGCGCGGATCCGACCCGACGGCGCGATCTGGTACTCGATCAGCGACTCGGTGCGCCCGACGAGGATCCTCGATACGGACGGCCGGACGGTCCTCGAGTCACCAGACGAGCCGCCACCTGCGGGCCGCAGGTACGAGAGCCGGTACGCGACGAACCCGAGCGGCGACCGGATCCATATGTTCGTGGTCACGCCCGAGGGGGACGGGCCGTTCCCGACGGTCTGCAACATCCACGGCGGTCCCGAGTGGCACGAGAGCGACCGGTTCGACGCCGAGACGCAGGCGTTCGTCGACAACGGGTACGCGGTCGCGGTCATCAACTACCGCGGCTCGACCGGGTACGGCATCGAGTTCCGCGAGGCGTTGCTCGGCAACGCCTGCTTCACCGAGACCGAGGACATCCTCGCCTGCGTCGACCAGCTCGTCGCCGACGGGGTCACCGATCCCGACCGGCTGTTCTGGAACGGCTGGTCCTGGGGCGGGTGCCTCGCCTGCTTCAACGCGGGCACCCAGCCCGACCGGTGGCGCGCGATCTTCGCAGGCATCCCGGCCGGCGACTTCGTCGCCGCGCACTGGGCATCGGCGCCCGAGCTGCAGGCCTGGGACGAAGCCGTCTACGGCGGCACGCCCGACCAGGTCCCCGACGCGTACGCCCGAAGCGATCCGATGACCTACGTCGAGGCCGTCCGAGCCCCGATCCTGGTGATCGCCGGTGAGTCGGACCCGCGGTGCCCGATCGAGGGCGTCAGGCCGTGGGTCGATGCGCTGCGCGCGCGCAACCACCCGGTCGAGGTCGAGCTGTATCCGGAAGGGCACCACACGAACTCGATGGACGGACTCGTACACCACATGCAGCTGGTGATCGACTTCTTCGACCGCTACCGCTGATCAGCGCCCGTCGACGCCGCTGCTGCGCACCTGCTGCACGCGGAACTCGATGATGACGCTCGTGCCCTCTTCGATCGGCGAGACGCCCTCATACTGCGGGAACTTCTCGTAGAGGAGCGCACGGTCTCGGTCGAACTCGGGCCCGCCCTCGATCAGGTACGCCTCGCCCGACACGATCACCTGCGCCAAGCCGTTGTCCCAGTCTTCGGAGTAGGAGTCGACGCAGTAGGTCACCGACGCGTTGTCGCGGATGTTGGAGACCTTCTCGTCGTAGGCGCTGGCGATCACGATCCGGTCGAGGTCGAGCACGTGACAGACCGGTACGACGTGCGGCCACTTGCCGAGCTGCTGCGTGCCCAGGTGCCCCACGCGAGCCTCGGACACGAAGCTCGCCTCTGCGGCGGTCAGGTCTCGTTCCACGTCACTCCTCCGCTGTTCCGGCTTGCTCGCGGATCTGCTCCACGATCTCGGCGTTCGCGAGCGTCGTCACGTCGCCGAGCGTGTTGCCACGTGCGACGTCTCGCAGCAGCCGCCGCATGATCTTGCCCGACCGGGTCTTCGGCAGATCCGGGGTGAAGATGATCTCGTCCGGCTTCGCGATCGGCCCGATCACCCGCGCCACGTGATCGCGCAGCTCCTCGAGCATGGTGGCGTCGCCCTCGATCCCGCTCTTCAAGGTCACGAACGCGACGATCCCCTCGCCCTTGATGTCGTGCGGCTTCGACACGACCGCCGCCTCAGCGACCTGCTCGTCGTCCACGAGGGCAGACTCGATCTCGAACGTCGAGAGTCGATGCCCGGCTACGTTCATCACGTCGTCGATCCGGCCGAGGAGCCAGAAATACCCTTCCTCGTCGCGCCGCGCGCCGTCGCCCGCGACGTAGGTTTCGGGCCCGTACTTCGAGAAGTAGGTCTCGACATAGCGATCGGGATCACCCCAGATCGTTCGTGCGATCGCGGGCCACGGATGGGTGAGCACCAGGAACCCGCCCTTGCCGAGGCCGACCGAGTTGCCGGTCTCGTCGACGACGTCGGCCGCGATCCCGGGGAACGGGAACGTCGCCGATCCCGGCTTCAGCGTCGTCATGCCCGGCAGGGGCGTGATCATGATCGCCCCCGTCTCGGTCTGCCACCACGTGTCGACGATCGGGCACCGCTCGCCGCCGATCACCTTCCAGTACCAGACCCACGCCTCGGGGTTGATCGGCTCGCCGACGGATCCCAGCAGCCGCAGCGACGACATGTCGTGCTTGTCCGGGAACTCCGTTCCCCACCGCATGAACGCGCGGATCGCGGTGGGCGCTGTGTAGAGGATGGTGACACCGTACTTCTCGATGACCGACCACCAGCGATCCTTGTCGGGCCAGTCAGGCGCACCCTCGTAGAGCACGCCGCTCGTGTGGTTCGCGAGGGGTCCGTAAACGATGTAGCTGTGACCGGTGACCCAGCCACAGTCGGCCGCGCACCAGTAGACGTCGTCGTCGTGGATGTCGAAGATCATCCGGTGGGTCGCCGCGACCTGTGTCAGGTAGCCGCCCGTCGTGTGCGCGATCCCCTTCGGCTTGCCGGTCGTCCCGCTCGTGTAGAGCAGGTAGAGGAAGTCCTCGGCGTCCATCGGCTCGGGTTCGCACTCGACCGACTGCGCACCGACGAGCTCGTGGTACCAGACGTCGCGGCCCTGCGTGAACGCGTGCTCGTTCCCACATCGCCTGACCGTGATCACGTGCTCGATGCTCGGGCATCCCGCGACGGCGGCGTCCGCGTTGTCCTTCAGCGGGACGATCGCGCCCCGTCGCCACGCGCCGTCCGCGGTGATCAACACCTTCGCCCCGGCATCGTTGATCCGGTCGCGGAGCGCTTCCGCGCTGAACCCACCGAACACGACCGAGTGTGGCGCGCCGATCCGCGCGCATGCGAGCATCGCGATCGGCAGCTCGGGCACCATGCCCAGGTAGATGTTCACGCGGTCGCCCTTGCCGACGCCGAGGCTCCGAAGACCGTTGGCGAGACGCGACACGTCCTCGAGGAGTTCCCGATAGGTGATCACACGGGTGTCGCCGGGCTCGCCCTCCCAGTAGAAGGCGACCTTGTCGCCACCGCCGGCCGCCACGTGGCGGTCCAAGCAGTTGGCTGAGGCGTTGAGCTTGCCGCCGGCGAACCAGGTCACCCACGGCGCGTTCCAGTCCATCAGGCTGTCCCACGGCGCGATCCAGTCGAGCCGCTTCGCCTGCTCGGCCCAGAACGCCTGATGGTCGGCGTTGGCGGTGTCGTAGACCGACCGGTCGCGGACGACCGCCCGGTCGCGGAACTCCGAAGAAGGCTCGAACACACGTTCCTCGGACAAGAGGGCCTCGATGGTGCGGTCCACGTCGCTCACGACCCGTCCTTTCCCCTCCGCCGGAACCCGCATGCTACGCGCGAGGGTCCCTGGGCGCGACCCCGAGGTATCGGGCCTCCGCTACGCACGATCCGAACGTGCGCCGAACGTGCGCCACGGGTGCTTGCATCTCGGCCCGGGAGCCCCCACCATCGTTCGTGAGCCGCCCGTTGGGGCGGCTCGAGAGCCGTTCCGGGGATGGGGAAGGAGGCGGCGATGGCCGACGTGGCCTACTGCATGAAGTGCCGCACGAAGCGTGAGTTCACCGGGTCGCTGGTCACTTTGGCCAACGGACGCCCTGCGCTGCAGGGTACCTGCCCGGTTTGCGGCACCAAGCTGACGAAGATCATGGGCATGGACGCGGCGAAGGCGATGGGCTGGAAAGCCCCCTAGTTCAGCCGTGACAGCAGCTGCTCGGGGCTGAGCACGACTGGCCCCGGCGACATCTCCTGGTGGCGGGCCGCGAGGTCCGCCACCGTCGTTCGTTCGAAGACCTCCTGCACCGCGCGGGCGACATCCGCCCAGAATCCTTGCAGCCCACAGCGTGAGTCTGCGAAACACGTGTGGTCGGAGGGCTCCAGGCAGAACACCGGGTAGATCTGGCCCTCGATCGCGTCGGCGACCTGGGCGATCGTGATGTCCGCGGGATCACCCGCGATCCGGCACCCCCCGCCGGCTCCGCGGAAGCTCTCGACGAGCCCCGCCCGGGACAGGGCACCGAGCTGCTGCTCGAGGAACCGGAGGGGGATCTGCTGACGTTCGGCGATCTCGCGTGCCGGCACGAGGATCCCCTCCTCGCGGTGCATCGTGAGATCGATCATCGCGCGGATCGCGTATTCGAGCTTCTGCGGCACCTTCAGCATGAGCGGGGGCGACCTCCGGTCACCACGGTAGGGCCGCGCGTTCCCGCACGTCAAACGGTTCGCGCACGTCAGGCGGCATCCGAAGGCCGGACGGTATCCTCTCGGCACCATGGCTCGGGTGCTGGTGATCGACGACGAGCCGGACGTTCGCTGGCTGATCCGGATGAGCTTGGAACGGGCCGGTCACGAGGTGATCGACGCCGAGGACGGCCTCCGCGGGGTTGCCCTCGCGCAGCGCCAGCGCCCCGAGATCATCGTGCTCGACCTGATGATGCCGGTGATGGATGGGTACGCGGTCCTGGATGCGCTCGCGAAGGACGCGCGCACGGCGTCGGTGCCCGTCGTGGTCCTGTCTGCCCGCGCGATCCCCGACGAAGCGGAACGGGCGGTCGATGCAGGCGCGAGACGGTTCCTGGAGAAGCCTTTCGACCCGGATCTGCTCGCGGGGGAGCTGAACGAGCTGCTCGGCGCCGGTTGAGCGTCAGGTCGTGATCTTGGTCGCCCAATCCGCGCCCACGACGACCACGATGGCCGCGTCATCGGGAACCGCGCCCTGGATGTCGGGATCGAGCTTCTTCACGACCGAGCCCTTGAAGTACTCGTCGGACACGTAGTTCGCGTCCGACTGGTTCTGCCCGTTGTGATCGGGGCGGTAGTAGACCGTCGTCTTCGTGACCCCTTGGCTCGGGGCGTCGGCTGCTTCTTGCGCGACCACGTATCCGTCCGCGCTGAGTAGTGTCTGCGCCGCGCCGGCTGCACCCACGACGTCCGTGCCGTTGAGCGCCATGAACTTCACCCCGGTCTTGTTCGGTTGCGGCGTGGGCGTCGGCGACGAGGTGCTCGGCTGCGGTGACCGCGTGTCGGTCGGACTCGGCCCGATGCTCGGCGTGCTGGTCGGGGTCGCCGCCGCGGTCGTGCCCGTGTCGGCGAAGCCGTTGGCGAGGATGGCGAGCCCTCCAACGATGAGCGCGACGATGATGAGGACCCGCCCGGTGCTCAGGTTCACGCGGGCATCCTAACCGTCCATCGCCCGGCCGGTCCCACCTCGTCCTACAGCGTGATGCCGAGGCGCTGCGCGGTGCGACGCTTGCGCCGCAACTCTCGGAGCCGGCGCAGGCGCCGGACGAGCATCGGGTCATACGCCAGCGCCGCGGGCCTGTCGACGATCCGGTGCAGCAACTGGTGGTACCGGGTCGTGGAGAACCCGAACGTCTCCCGGATCGCCCGATCCTTCGCGATGCGCAGCCGCCACGATCCGCGCTCGAAATCCAGGATGCGTCGCTCCAGATCGTCAAGGCCCTCGGCGGAGCGTGCCGATGAAGGGGGGGTGCTTCCGTCCACGGCTCGGCAGGCTCGCACCCACCCCGGTGCTGTGCAAGCACCGCCCGCCTCGTTCCGTTGCCGGACGGGGGATGAGAGCATGGCCGTGCGACCATGGTGAGGAACCCCGAGACCCGCCAGCACGGCGCGGAGCGGTCGGATGCGCAGCTGGACATGCTGCACAGCTTCGCCGCGAAGCTGAACGTCCTGACCGACACCGCCGAGATCGGCACGACGATCACCGGCGAGCTACAGACGATCATCGACTACCACAACTGCCGCGTGTACCTGTTGGAAAGCGACGGCAACCGGCTGATGCCGATCGCCTTCCGCGGGGAGCTCACGACCGAGTACTTCGATGAGGATCTCGACAGCCTGATCACCGAGATAGGGGAAGGCATCACGGGACATGTGGCCGCGACGCGCGAGGCGCTGCTCACACCCGACGCGAGAGAGGTCGACTTTTCCGTCACGATCGCCGGCACGGACGATGACCTGCTCGAGTCGATGCTCGCGGTCCCGATGGTCGCAGGCGACACGCTCGTCGGTGTCATCGTCCTGTCGAGCCTTGGCTACGGCATGTTCGACGAGGAGGACCAGCGCATGCTCGAGGTCCTCGCGCCCCACGCGGCGGCGGCGTTCCAGAGCGCGCGACGGCTCGAGGCCGAGCGCGGTGCGGCACGCGCTGCCGGCGCCCTGCTGCAGCTCTCGCAGTCGTTGACCGTGCGCCGCGCCGCGGGCGACATCTTCCGCGACGCGATCGAGACGATCCCGACGATCATCCCGTGCATCGCGACAGCCGCCTACGTCCGCGACGAAGACACCGGGGCGTTCAAGCTCGCACAGGTGACGGCGGTCGACGGCAACACGGTCCGGCCGCGCGCCGAGGTCGCCGACGTACCTCGCGAGCTGGCCGACGCACTGCTGCTGAGCGACATCTCGCCCTTCGTCATCCCCCATGCCGTCGCGGCCGAGGTGCCGGCAGAGCTCATGTTCATGCAGGAGTTCGGTGATGTGCTCGTCTGCCCGCTGCGCTGGGAACCCGAGCAATCCGGGGCTCTGATCGCGATCGGGGAACCCGAGGAAGCACCCTTCGACGACGCATCGCTGCGGCTGGCCCGAGGTATCGGCGACTTGACCGCGCTCGCGCTCGGCAACGCGCGGCGGATCGGGGAGCTCGAGCGGTTCCACCGCCTGGTCGAAAGCCTGGACGCGACCTTCTGGGAAGCCGACGCGGACACGCTGCGGCTGACCTTCCTGGGAGGCCGGCCCCTGTTCGACGGTGGCGTCACCGAGCAGGCCTGGGGCGATCACATCGCCGAGAGCGACCGCACGCTCGCCATCGCCGAGGTGCGTCGCGCGATCGCCGAAGGGACCGATATCACGGTCGAATACCGGATCGACGCCGGCGGCACGGACGCGCTGTGGATGCGCGACCTCGTGCACATCGTGCGCGGGCACCAGCGGAGCAAGCAGATCCGCGGTCTGATCGTCGACGTGACGGATCGCAAACATGCGGAGGAGACGCTGCGCGATTCCGAGCGCAAGTACTCCGAGGCGTTCCGGCGGGAACGCGAGGCGGCCGAACAGCTCCGCGCGCTCGACGAGATGAAGAACACGTTCCTCGAGGCCGTGTCGCACGACCTGCGCACCCCGCTGACGTCGATCCTTGGGTCGGCGTTGACGCTCGAGCAGAGCCAGCTCCGGCTCCCGACCGCCGACACGCTCGACCTCGTGCAGCGCATCGCGGCGAATGCACGCAAACTCGAGCGGCTCCTCGGCGACCTCTTGGACCTGGATCGGCTGCAACGCGGGATCGTCTCGCCCCAGCGGCGGCCGACGGATGTCGCTGCGTTGATCGCACGCGTCGTCGCAGAGGTCGAGAACCCCGAGGCCAGGCCGATCGACGTCGACGTGCCGGAGCTGAGCGCGTCGATCGACGGCCCCAAGGTCGAGCGGATCGTCGAGAACCTGATCGCGAACGCGCTTCGGCACACGCCGCCCGGAGCGCACATCCGGGTGTGGGCCGCGGCGCAGGACGAGGGCGTCGTGATCGGCGTCGACGACGCCGGCCAGGGCGTGCCCGAGGGATCTCGCGAGTCCATCTTCGAGCCCTTCGAGCAGAACCCGAGCCCGGCGAGCGAGCACTCACCGGGGGTCGGCATCGGGCTGTCGCTCGTCCGCAGGTTCGCGGAGCTGCATGGCGGCCGGGCGTGGGTGGAACCGCGTGAGGGTGGCGGCTCGTCGTTCCGCGCGTTCCTGCCGAGCGGCTGACGTCTCCGGCGCGCTGCTAGCGTCCGGCCGATGAACGCGGACCTCGTGATCGCCGACGTGGCCGTCGTCGACGGGACCGGCGCCGCCCGCCAGGACGGCTGGGTCGCGGTGACGAACGACCGAGTCTCTGCCGTCGGACGCTCCGGAGAACCTGCGCCGCAAGCATCTCGAAGGATCACCGGCGCAGGGGCGGTCGTGGCGCCGGGCTTCATCGACGTGCACAACCACTCGGACCTGTCACCGATGACGGTGCCGGCGATGCCGAGCACGCTCCGTCAGGGCGTCACCACCGTCGTGGTTGGCAACTGCGGCTTCTCGCCGTTCCCGTTGAGCTCGTGGGACGAAGCACTGTGGTTCGCCTTCGCCGAAGCGGACGAGCACCCGCGCCCGAGCTGGTCGGGGTGGAGCGACTACCTCGACGCGATCGACGCGGGGCGACCGGCCGTGAACGTCGCGACACTGGTTGGGCACGGGTCCGTTCGTCGCGAGGTGCTCGGCGACGAGCAGCGGCCGCCCGACGCCTCGGAGCGTGATCGCATGGCCGGCATCACGCGCGACGCGGTCGCGGACGGCGCCTTCGGCATGTCGACCGGGCTGATCTACGTGCCCGGCATGTACAGCGAGACCGACGAGATCGTCGCGCTCGCGCGAGCGACGGCGGAAGCGGGCGGCCTGTACGCATCGCACATCCGCGGGGAGGGCCGCGACCTCTGGGATGCGATCGGCGAGGCCCTCCGCGTCGGCGCGGAGGCCGGACTGCCGGTACATGTCAGCCACCTGAAATGCGAAACGGCACATGTCTGGGGCCGTACCGACGAACTTCTCGCGAGGCTCCACGACGCGCCGGACGCCACCGGCGACCAGTACCCGTACGAGGCGTGGAACTCCTACCTGTCGACGTTCCTGCCGCCGTGGGCGCCCGTCGCCGAGGTGCGCGCGATCGCTATGAGGGATCACGACCGCCTTCGCGAAGCCGTCGAGCAGGGCGAGCCCGACTTCCAATCGTCGGTCGACGGCGTCGGATGGGATCGGATCGTGCTCGAGACCGCACCCGAGGAGCGATGGCGCGGCCGAGACGTCGCAGCGATCGCGACGGATCTCGGCGTGGAGCCGTTCGATGCCGTCGTCGAGTTGCTCGGACGCCAGCCCGACATCAGCTGCATCGGCCACGCGATGTCGCCGAAGGACGTTCGCGCGATCCTGGCCGACCCGGAGGTGTTCGTGGCATCGGACGCGTGGGCGACCGCTCCCGACGGCCCGGGCGGTGACCTGCCGGTTCACCCTCGCGGTTATGGGACGTTCCCGCGCGCGCTTGCGCTGGCTCGGGAAGAGGGGCTGCTTCCACTCGAGGCGATGGTTCGCAAGATGACGTCGCTCCCGGCGGAGCGCTTCGGGCTGCGCGACCGAGGACGCATCGCGGCCGGCGCGATCGCCGACCTCGTGGTGTTCGATCCGGAGATGGTTCGAGACACGGCTACCTACGAGGAGCCCCACGTCTTCCCGGAGGGTATCCGAGCGGTGATCGTGAACGGCACGGTCGCCTGGTCGGATGGTTCCCCCCACGTCGAGCGCAGCGGCAAAGCGCTGCGCCGCTCCGCCTGAATCGGACGATGGAACGGCGGCTGCCCGGCGGGAACCTCGGCGGTGCCGTCCGCGTCGGCGACACGGTCCGGCGCGCGGCCGGACCGTGGACGCCGGCCGTCGCAGCGCTGCTCAGCCACCTGGAGCAGGTCGGTTTCGACGGCGCCCCGAGATTCCTCGGGATCGACGAAGAGGGTCGCGAGGTCCTGACGGCGGAACGGCCGACTCGTCGCCTTCGTCGATTGGGAGCTCGCCGCACCTTCCACCCG
>JBKPRM010000249.1:0-2214 GCA_046734555.1 Actinomycetota bacterium
GCTCGACCTCACCCGTGCCGACCTGCAGGCCGGCCGCGGCGTCGCGGAGATCCATGATCAGCAGCTTCGGGCTGAGCGGCTTCCCCGTGTTCCACGCCGGACAGACCTCCTGGCATCTCCCGCACTCCGTACAGCTGAAGAGGTCGAGCAGCTGCTTCTTCGACAGGTCCTTCGCGGTCGCGACCCCGAAACGCAGATCCTCCTCCGGGCCCTCGAGGTCGATCTCGAGCTTCGGCAGGTGGCCGCTCGGTCCGTTCTTCGCGAAGTAGACGTTCGGCGCCGCGGTGATGATGTGCAGGTGCTTGGACTTCGGCAGGTACGTGAGGAAGCCGAGCACGATCAGGATGTGCGCCCAGACGAAGGCGCGCTCGAGGGTCTCGGTCGTCTGCCCGGTGCCGAACACGGTCGACAGCGCGTTCGCGACGGGCTCCGCCCCCGGGTGCGCGGTCATCCCGAGCGCGATCTTGGTGGCGTTCCACAGCAGCAGGGTCGACACGATCCCGAGGATCGCCAGCAAGATCTTGTCGGCCTCCTCCATGTGCGAACCGCGGAACCGGTCGGGGCGCTGGACCTTCCGGATGTAGAACGCGATCGCGATGCCGACGGCGACGAGCGTCGCGAACAGGTCGACGAGGAACAGGAACCACGGGGCCTCGCCGATCACCGGCAGGGTCGCGCCGCGGTCGACGATCGCGATCATCGCCTCCACGATCGTGGGGAACAGCACGAGGAACCCCCAGAAGATGAACGCGTGCATCAGGCCCGGGAGCGCCTTCTGGAAGAGCTTCCGTTGCCCGAGGACGTGCACCAGCTCTCGGCGGGCGCGCGTGCCGACCTCGTCGGTGCGCGCGGCGCCCGGCGCCGCGCGCAAGAGCTCCACCCGCACGCGCGCCCGCCGAACGAAGACGACGATCGCGACCACGAGGACCGCGGCGAGCGCGACGGCGCTCAGGAGCTCGCCCGTCGACGGACCTCCTCCGTCAATGCGGGCACGATCTGGAACAGGTCACCGACCACGCCGAGGTCGGCGATCTTCAGGATCGGGGCGTCCGCGTCCTTGTTGATCGCGACGATCCGCTTCGCACCCTTCATGCCCACGACGTGCTGCAGCGCGCCGCTGATCCCTGCGGCGATGTAGACCTGGGGTTTGACGGTCTTGCCGGTCTGGCCGACCTGGTAGGCGTAGGGCACCCAGCCCGCGTCGACGGCCGCGCGCGAGGCGCCGACCGCAGCGCCGCCGATCGCGGCGGCGAGCTCGTCGAGCATCGCGAACGGTTCCGGACCTCCGAGGCCGCGGCCCCCGGCGATCACGACGTTCGCTTCCTCGAGCTTCGGTCCGCTCGCCGCCTCGGCGTGACGCTCGACGATCGTCGCGACCGGTCCATCGGGGACGACCGGGTCTACCTGCACCAGGGTTGCCGAGCCGCCGCTCGGCTCCGCCGGGAACGACTTCGGCCGGACGAGGACGAGCTTCGGGTCGGGCCCGGACAGCTCGACGTCCACGATCTTCGTGCCGCCGAAGATCTCGGTTCGTGCCGCGGTCGGGTTGGACACATCGGTGGCGTTGGCCATCAGCGTCGAGCCGGTGAGCGCCTGCAGGGCCCCGGCGACGTCTCGACCCCCGTACGTGCCGGGGAACAGGATCAGCGACGGCGCGTATCGGTCGACTAGGGACTTCAGGGTGTGTGCCGCCGGCCTGCCGGGACTATCGGCGAAGACCTGGTCGTCGCTCGCGTACACGGTGGTCGCCCCGTGCTCGCCGAGAGCTCCCACGGAACCGGTTGCGCCCGGACCGAGGACGACCGCTGCGACGTCATCACCGAGCGCGCGCGCCTTCGTGAGCAGCTCGAGCGCGCCCGGGTGGACCCCGTCGGGGGTGACCTCCGCGTAGACCCACGTCGCGCCCATCTAGATGACCTTCGCCTCCTCGAGCAGTCCGACGATCTTCGCGACGGCTTCGTCCCCGGTGACGATCTCGCCCCCCGCTTTGGCCGGCGCGTCTGTGATGGCCGAGACCGACTGGGTCGGGGCGAGGTCGCTCACGCCGAGGTCGGCCGCGCCCAGCCACTCGACCGGCTTGGACTTGGCGGCCATGATGCCCTTGAGGCTCGGGTAGCGCGGGTCGGTCGCTCCCGCGGTGACCGTGATCAGCGCGGGGGCGGGGGCACGCAGCACGTCGTAGCCCGACTCGGTCTGGCGTTCGACACGGAACCC
>JBKPRM010000250.1:0-3913 GCA_046734555.1 Actinomycetota bacterium
GTCATCGGTCCGTTGATCGGGCACTGGCACGAGAGGCGCCATCCCTCCTCGAGCTTGTCCGCCAGGTGGCGGTGATCGGCGAGCGACAGCTCCGCTTCCCCCTCGAGGATCTTCACGCTGCACTTGCCGCAGGTCCCGCGGCCGCCACATGTCGACTCGATCGGCAGGCCCGCCCAGTGCGCGGCGTTGAACAGCGTCGTGCCCGCCGGCACGCGTACCGACTTGCCGCTCGGGAGGTATGTGACCTCGACCTTCGAGCCGGACCCGGCACCGGACATCAGGCGGTCGCCGCCTCCAGCTCCGCGCGGTGGTCCTTGATCCACTCCGCTCCGTACCCGTCGTGGCCGAGCAACAGGTCGGCGGCGAGGATCGCTTTCTTCACCGGTCGGTGCAGCGGGTTCGTGATCGCGGTGTTCATCCCGTTCGCGATCATCAACGTCAAGAACGCGGCGTCGATCTCGTGACGGTCCGGCATCCCGAAGGAGATGTTCGACGCGCCGCACGACAGGTTCACGCCGAGCTCCTCACGGATGCGCTGGATCGTGCGCACCATGGCGGTGGCGGCGTCAGGCGCGGCGCCGATCGGCATCGCGAGCGGATCGACGATCACGTCCTCGCGCGCGATGCCGTGCTTCTCCGCGTTCTCGACCACCTTCGCCGCCGCTGCGAAGCGGACGTCGGGCTCCATCGAGATGCCTTCCTCGTCGTTGGCCATTCCGATCACGGCTGCACCATGCTCGGCGACGAGCGGCAACAGGCGGTCCATCGAGTGCTGCTCGGCGGTCACCGAGTTGATCAGCACCTTGCCGCCGGCGAGGGGTACCGCGGCCTCGAGCGCCTCGGGTGTCGAGGAGTCGATGCAGATCGGCACGTCGACCAGGTCGTTCACGATCTGCACCATCTGCGACAGCATCGCGACCTCGTCGAAGCCCGGGATGCCGGCGTTCAGATCGAGCACGCGCGCTCCCGCCGCGACCTGTGCGATCGCGTCTGCCTTCACGGTCTCGTAGTCGCCGTGCTTGAGCTCCTCGGCGAGCTTCTTGCGCCCGGTGGGGTTGATCCGTTCACCGATGATCACGAATGGATGCGCGTCGCCGATCACGACGTCGTGGCCGGCGTGAGAACGCAGCACGGTCTCCGCTACTTCGGTCTCGGGCACTGGCTGCTCCTGCGGTCGGCGTGTGTGGGGGAGCACCACTCTGCCGGCGCCCCGTGGAGAGGGGTCACCGCCTGACTTCCGGTCAATCCGAGGTATCGGTCGGACCCGCTCCCGAGGATAGGCCCGCAGGCAGAGCGGGGGAACCGACGTACGTGACTGGAGTGTGACTTCGGGTCACCGACGCTTCGCGTAGCCCATCGGGGTGAGGGCGCCCCCCGGCTGCACGTCGAGCACGTCGGCCGGCTGGGCATCCTCGTCGCGTGCGACCTTCGACGGCTTCTTCGCGGGCCCCGCCTCGAACGCGTCGCCGAATCGGTGCTCGGGCGTCTCGGCGTCCATGGGCACGCCGCGGTTCAACCGCCGGATCAGGTCGACGGCGATCCACAGGCACACAGCGATCGCCACCGGGTGCCCGAACGGCAGCCGTACGGATCGCAGGAGCTCGGGCAGTCGTGAGTTCTCGGTGACGAGCTCGGTCACCGTGAACGCGAGGCACAGGATGACGAGCGTGCGACGGGCGACCCGCGGGAGCGCCCACGCGAGCGGCAGCACCCAAACGAGGTACCAGGCGCCGAGCATCGGCGCGAGCAGGATCACGGTGAGTAACGCCCAGCCCCACGCGGCGACCTGCGCCGTGGGCCGGCGCGCCGAGGGATCGAGCCAGATCCGGCGGGCGATCATCCACACGCCGACCACGGTCAGCCCGAACAGGATCAGGTGCGCGAGGATCATGGCCGGCTTCTCGGCCGCCGGGCCGCCGACCCACGTGCCGAACCACGTGAGCGCGTGCACCAAGAGCTGCCCGGGTGCCTTGCCTGAGTCATGGCTCGACAGCTCGAACATGCCGAGCGTCGGGTTCGTCGACTGCAGGAACGGCGCGGCGAGCACGAGCCAGATGCCGCCGACGACGACCGCGTACTTCGCGAGGATGCGCGCGCGACGCTCCGGATCGGCGTTCGCTGCGATCGCGACGGTCAACAGGATCAACGGCACGACGGCGCTCGCCTTCACCGACATCCCGAGCCCGAGACAGATCGCGGCGGCGAGGTCACGCCGCGCGAACACGAACGAGACCGCGCACGCCACGAAGAACGCGACGATCACGTCGTTGTGCCCACCGCCGACGACCTGGAACACCACGATCGGGTTGAGTCCGATCACCGCGACGGCGAACACCGCTCGCTCGGGGCGGACGCGCTGCACCAAGCGCCAGACCACGATCATCGTGCCGATGCTCGACAGCGCCGCAACCACCTGGAAGCCGCGGATCACGCTGTGCACGCTGTGCAGGACGCCCGTCGTCACGACCGAGACCCAGGTGAACAGCGGCCCGTAGACCGAAGGCGTCGCGCGCCACCCGGGCCACGTCAGATGCCACAACGAATTGTACGGGAAGTCGCTGGGGGTCAATACATACGGGTTGGCCCCGTAGGTGGACCAGATGCGCCCGTAGTACGCGTAGGAATAGACGTCTCGCGAGAACAGCAGCGGAAGCGTCAGCACGAGCAGGTGGAAGCCGATCGCGAGCAGGAACACCGTGCGGACCGGCACACGCCGGTGCCACGCCTCGCGCAAGATCAGGATGAAGCCGACCGCCGCAGCGACCACAGCGAGCAAGCCCACGAGCATGAGCCCCGCGTCGTTCAGCCGCTGCAGGGCCATGGCGTCGGCGATCCACCGCAGCGGTCCCTGGGCCGCGACGCCGTCGGGCAGCACGGGGTAGTACGGCGAACGAGGCGTCGACGAAACGATCGCGACGAGGAGCGTTCCCGTCACGGATGCGACGACGGCCCGTGCCGCACTCGAGGGCATCGGGGACCGTCTCGACATCGTGCGCATGGGTGGACCGAATCTACCGTGGTCCGCCACACCCGGGATAGGCATGAGCATGCCCGGGGAGCGGCGCAACCGTATCTCCATCTGTGCCCTCCCTGCGCCGCACCAAACGTATCGGGGGTCGCACAACCTCGCAACACGGCCATCGCACGGCCCGTATCCTGCAGCGATGGGGTTCTTGGAGCTGACCGACGTCGCCTATCGCCTGCCCGGCGGCTGGACGCTGTTCGAGGGCGTCACGTTCCGGGTGCCCGAAGGCGAGCATTCGGCGCTCGTCGGCGCCAACGGGATCGGCAAGACGACCCTGCTTCGCCTGATCGCGGGCGAGGATCAGCCGTCGGCCGGCGCGATCCGGGTCGACGGTCGTGTCGGCTTGATGCGGCAGTTCATCGGCTCGCAGGAGCGCCCCACGACCGTGCGCGAGTTCCTGCTCGCCTACAGCGAGCCGGCGATCCGCGACGCCGCTGCCCGGCTCGAGCGCGCGGAACAGGCCCTGCACGGCGACGCCGGCGAGCGCGCGCAACTCGCGTACGCGGGGGCGCTCGCCGCGTGGGAGACCGCGGGGGGGTATCGCGCCGAGGTCCTCTGGGACCGGTGCGCCGACGAGGCGTTCGGGGGCGGCTATCCGGCGTCCGCGGATCGCGCGATCGAGACGTTGTCGGGCGGGGAACGCAAGCGGCTCGCCCTCGAGATCGTGCTGCGCTCGCCCTTCGACGTGGTCGTGCTGGACGAGCCGGACAACACGCTGGACATCGCCGGCAAGGAATGGCTGGAAGACCGCATCCGGCACGATCCACGGACGTTCCTGTTCGTCTCGCACGATCGCACCGTGCTCGAACGCGCCGCGACACAGGTCGTCACGCTCGAAGGCCGCGCGACGTGGACGCATGCCGGGGGGTTCGCGAGCTACGCGCAGGC
>JBKPRM010000251.1:0-3349 GCA_046734555.1 Actinomycetota bacterium
ATCCTGGATGGCTTCGTCGTGTGTAACGGCTTCCAGGGTCCAAGCATTCCATGTAAGTGTGATTACGTCGTTGCCACCCGGCCCTGCAGGGGTTCAGAAGGGCGCATCCCTCCATGCGAGGGTGCCGATGTTCGCGATGACGCCTCGGCCGCAGACGTTCCCTGGGATCGCCGCGAGGCGGTGGACGGGTCCTCGCAAGGTGGGTGCGCGTTTGCCGCCGGTCCCGGGATGCGCCCGCTCACCGGTCGGGGCATCATCGATGGAACCGATCCAAGAGAGGGGGGTTCTATGCGCGCACGCGTGACGAACATCGTCGCCGTGGTCGGCCTGGTCCTCGTTGGTCTGGCGATCCCGCTGTCGGCCGAGGCGGCCCCGCCCGCACCGGTGGCATGTAACACGAGCCAGGGCGCCTGCTGGCACCCGGCGCTCAACGCCCGATGGCAGTACCAGCTGCAGGGCGTCTCGGCCTACGCCTCAACCGGGGGCATCAACGTGAACATCAGCGCCGTCCCCTACACGGGAGGCGCGGCGGTTCGCCCGTCGGTCTTCGACATCGACCTGTACACCGATCAGGCGATCTCGGGGAACAACACGACGCTGAACACCGCCGCCGTGAACGCGATCCACGCCAACGGTGGGAAGGCGATCTGCTACGTCAGCGCCGGCACGTGGGAGAACTGGCGCGTCGACGCGAACCAGTTCCCCGCGTCGGTCCAGGGCAACAAGAACGGATGGCCGGGCGAGAAGTGGCTCGACATCCGTCAGACGTCGGTGTTGTTGCCGATCATGGACGCCCGGGTCCAGAAGTGTCGTCAGGCGGGCTTCGACGGTGTCGAGTGGGACAACGTGGACGGCTATTCGAACCGCACCGGGTTCCCACTGACGGCCACCGACCAGGCGACGTACAACGCATCGCTCGCCAACCTCGCGCACAGCTACGGCCTCACCGTCGCGTTGAAGAACGACGTCGAGCAGGTGGCCACGCTCGCCCCGTACTTCGACTACGCGGTGAACGAGCAGTGCCAGCAGTACAGCGAGTGTGACGGCTACACGACCAACTTCATCAACGCCGGCAAGACGGTGTTCCAGGTCGAGTACAAGCTGTCGCTCACGAAGTTCTGCCCGCAGGCGAACGCGGCGAACCGCAACGCGATCACGAAGACCTACGACCTGTTCGACACGCCCTGGACATCCTGTCGATAGCAACACGGTGGGGCAGGCGCTGAGCCGATAGGGTGCCGCCGTGCAGGCGGATCGGCTCGATGCGCTGCTGGCATCCGCCGGGCCGGCGCGGTCCACGACCGTCGTTCGGCTCGGCGAGATGCCGGGCGGTTCGGCGATCGACGTTCCCTGCACGGTGTTCCGCGGCCGAACGGACGGCCCCACCGCATGGGTGATGGCCGCGCGCGACGGCGACGAGGTGCACGCGTCGCTCGTCGCGATGGCGCTGATGCGATCGATCACGCCGGAGGTGCTCGTCGGCACGCTCGTCGTGATGCCGATCGGCAACGTCCCCGGGTTCGGCGTGCGCAGCCGGGAACACCCGCTCGCGCCCACCTATCTCGAGTCGCAGATGGACGACGCCTACTTCGAGCTCATCTCACAGCGCGGCGGCTCGTTCATCGATCTGCACAGCGCGGGCGTGCCCTCCGACACCGTCGATTGGACGCTCTGCGTCGCGGGCGACGGGACCGGTGAGGCGATGGCGCGCGCGTACGGCTCGCCGTTCGTCTACGAGCATCAGATGGGTGCGGGAGAAGGGACCGATCCCCGCTTGCTCGACGGAGCGCTGTTCGTGCGGCTCGCGAACGCCGGCGTGTCCTCGATCCTGATCGAGGCGGGTGGCGGCCTGCCGCCCTCGCAGACGACCGTCGGGCGGGCCCACGCGGGCGTGACGAACACGCTGCGCGCCCTGCGAGCGCTCGATGAGGACGTGGAACCGCGGGACGCCCCGCGGTTCCTGCACGGGTTCCGCATCATCACGGCTCGGCGCGGAGGGTTCTTCGTCGACGGCGTGGCGCTCGGAGACGAGGTCGCCGAGGGACAGGTGCTCGCCCGCGTCGTCGATGCGTTCGACGAGGTGGTGGAGGAGATCCGGACGCCGGTCGCCGGCGTGGTGCTGACGATCCCGGTCGACCCAGCGGCAGGCACGGGCACCTGGGCCTATGAGGTCGGCTGGTAGCTCAGGCTCCCTCGGGAAGCCCCCCTCGATCGTCGTCGGTCCCGGGGGTCGAGCGGGCCCGTGTGCCCGGGGTGGGAGTCGAACCCACACGTCCGCAAGGACCGCACCTTTTAAGGGCGCTGCGTCTCCCGATTCCGCCACCCGGGCCAGCGTGGATGCTACCCCCGGTAGCATGCGCCGGATGAGGGGTCGGGTACTTGGCGCACCGCTCGCCGTGGCTGTCTGCGTCGTCGCGCTCACCACGATCCCCGCCTCGGCGATCCCCTTCGGGCCGACGCAGCGTGCCGCGCCGCCCTACAGCTGGAACCCGGGGAGGTCGCTGGTCGCGGCCCCCACGCGGCTGCTGTCGATCTACGCGACCGACTGCCCGCACGGCCGGTGTGCCGACGACAACGGCCCGCGGATGGGCGTGTTCGTCCGGCGCTCGCCGTCGTCGGATCAACGGCCCGAGTGGGCCAAGGCGAAGCGACTGAGCCCGCCGACCCGCCAGGCCGAGCGGCCCTCGATCGCGTCCGACGGCACGACGGTGATCGCGAGCTACGTCACGCAGCGGAGCTACCTGCACTATCGGCCCGGTGCCCCGCGCGCGGTGTGGGTTCGCGTCAGCACCGACCAGGGCGCTTCGTGGCGCTCCCCCGTCCGGCTGTCGGGCCGCGCCGGGCGCGTCGACTACCCGCGCGTCGCCGCCGGCGGTGGCCGCGTGTTCGCCGTGTGGACGGCGGCCGGCAGCGGCGACATCCGCCTCGCATGGAGCGACGATCGCGGGCGCCACTGGACGAAGGCGACGATCGGATCGACGACGTCGAAGCCGTTCGGTGCGGCCGAGGGCTTCGCCGGCCTCCCGGACGTTGCCGCGAGCGGTGACGACGTCGCCGTCGCTTGGTTCGCGAACGACGACGGCCGCCAGGTGGCCGTCACCTCGTCGTCGGGAGGAGACGACCTCGTCGGGAAGCCGCGCACGGTCCTCACGACCAAGAGCCCCAACGGGGGTCCGCACTACCCCGCGGTCGGCGAGGCCGATGACCCGAGCGATCCCCGCGTCGCGATCGCGTACACCACCCCCACCGGTCTCGACGTCGTCACGTTCGACGGGACGAGCGTGTCGAGCCCGTCGCACGTCCTCACGTGGCCCGTCACCGTGGGCGGCGTGCGCTACCGATCCGGATA
>JBKPRM010000252.1:0-7203 GCA_046734555.1 Actinomycetota bacterium
GCTCGGAGCCGAAGGCGTGCCGGTCGGCGACTATGCCCGCGACATGCTCGGCCAGGCGGGCATCTCCCACGACGTCCTCGCGAACGTCGTCTCGAACGAGCCCGACGACGCGTCCGTTGTCGCGAAGGTCGACTCCGGCGAGGCGGACGCAGGCGTCGTGTACACGTCGGATATCTCGTCCTCCGACGTGCGTGGCGTGACGATCCCCGACGAGCAGAACGTGATCGCCACGTATCCCATCGCCGTGGTGACGGGAGCGACCCAGGCAGAGGCCGGGCGCTCGTTCGTCGAGTACGTCACCGGAACCGACGGCCAAGCGACGCTCGAGCAGTACGGGTTCGGTCCGCCGCCGAGCGGCTGAACGATGCCGCGCCGACTTCCCCTTGCGGTCGTCGTCCTCGCCGTCATCGGCGGGGTGTTCGTGTCGCTGCCGGCGATCGCGCTGGCGCTGCGCGCACCCTGGGGGCGGATGACAGAGGTGCTGTCGGGGCCCGGTGCGAGGATCGCGCTCAGGCTCTCGCTCGAGGTGTCCCTCGCGGCGACGCTGTGCTCGGTCGTGCTCGGCGTTCCGCTCGCCTGGGTGCTGGCGCGGGGGGAGTTCCGCGGCCGCGCCGTCCTGCGCGCCTTGGTCGTCGCCCCGATCATCCTGCCACCGGTCGTGGCCGGCGTCGGCTTGCTGATGGCGCTCGGCCGCCGAGGGGTCGTGGGGACGTGGCTCGACCGCTTCTTCGGCATCCAGTTGACGTTCTCGACGGCCGGCGCGATCGCCGCCGCCACGTTCGTGTCGATGCCCCTCGTCGTGCTCGCCGCCGAGGCCGGGTTCCGGGGGATCGACAGTCGCTACGAGCAAGCCGCCGCGGTGATGGGTGCACGACCCGGCTATGCGCTGCGGCGCGTGGTGCTGCCGATGGTCGCGCCACAGTTGGCGGCCGGCGCGGTGCTCGCATGGGCTCGCGCGCTCGGCGAGTTCGGGGCGACGATCACCTTCGCCGGAAACCTGCAGGGCAGGACCCAGACGGTGCCACTCGCGGTCTTCCAGCTGCTGCAGACCGACCAGGAGGGCGCGATCGCCCTGTCGCTCGTCCTGGTGGCGCTCTCGATCGGGGTGCTCATCGCCTTGCGGGGCAGGATCACAGGAACGGCGTGATGGCGCTCGAAGTCGATGTCGTCGTCCGTCGCGGCCAACGCACGATCGAGGTATCGCTGCAGGTCGCCGATGCGGAGACCGTCGCGCTGCTCGGTCGCAACGGCGCAGGCAAGACGACGGCTCTCGAGGCGATCGCCGGCATCGCGCCGCTCGCGTCGGGGTTCGTCAACTTAGCTGACCATCGCATCGAGGGCGAGCCTCCGGAACGGCGCGAGATCGGTGTCGCGTTCCAAGACGCGATGTTGTTCCCCACGCTCAGCGTCATGGAGAACGTCGCGTTCCCGCTGCGGGCACGCGGCCTCCACCGGAACGAGGCGCGCAGCCGCGCGATCGAGCGGCTCGCCGACCTCGCGCCCGACGTGCGACCCGACGCAGCTCCCAAGACGCTGAGCGGCGGTGAGCGTCAGCGCGTGGCACTCGCTCGTGCGCTCGTGGCCGACCCGAAGCTGCTGCTGCTCGATGAGCCGTTCGCGTCGGTGGATGCGGCGGCGAAGCCGGCCTTGCGGGCGATACTCCGCCGCACCCTCGACACGTTCGCGGGCCCCAAGATCCTCGTCACGCACGATCCGATCGAGGCGACGACGCTCGCGGATCGGCTCGTCCTGCTCGAAGAGGGCAGGGTCACCCAGACCGGCACGCCGAGCGAGGTGCGCGATCGTCCGTCTACCCGCTACGCCGCCGAGCTCGTCGGCACCAACCTGTTCAGCGGCAGCCTGGAACCCGCCGATGAGGGCGCCGGCACGCTCCGCACCGAAGACGGCGCGCTCACCGTCGCGTGGCCGGACACGCTGCCGCGCGCGGCGATCGCCGATGTCCGCGCGACGCTGTCGCCCTGGGAGATCTCGCTGCATGCCGAACGCCCCGAGGGATCGGCGCGGAACGTCCTGCGAGGTGCGGTCGAAGAGGTCGCGATCACCGGCGGCCGGGCCCGCGTCCGCGTGCGCACGAGCCCGCCGCTCGTCGCGGAGCTCACGACCGGTTCGGTCGAGCGGCTCGGGCTGCGGCCCGGCACGGAGGTATGGGCTTCGTGCAAGGCCGTCGAGATCCGCCTCATGGTCCCGGGCGCCGAACCCGATACCCTGGGGTCGTGAAGACCGAGACCGACCGTTCGGCGCTCGCTTCCCACGAGGCCGATACGGGGTCCGGCAAGAAGCGAACCAATCCCATCCTTCGGTTCCTGGGCGAGATGCCCGGCTTGATCATCATGTCGCTGATCCTGGCGATCTTGATCAAGACCTTCTTGATCCAAGCCTTCTACATCCCGAGCGGCTCGATGGAGGACACCCTCCAGATCAACGACCGGGTCCTCGTCTCGAAGGTGCCGTACTACTTCCATGAGCCCGAGCGCGGTGACGTCATCGTCTTCTCGCAACCCGATCCCGCGAAACAGGTGCACCGTGGGCTCGTCGACGGGTTCTTCCACTGGCTCGTCCAGGGGATCGGCATCCAGAAGCCCGACAACCAAGACTTCATCAAGCGGGTGATCGGCATCCCGGGCGACACCGTCTGGGCCGAGCACGACAAGGTGTACGTGAACGGACACGTCGTGAACGAGCCGTACGTGAAGGGCTCGACCGGGAACTTCGACAAGGTCAAGGTGCCGCCCGGCATGTACTTCGTGCTCGGCGACAACCGAGGGCAGTCAGAGGACTCACGCTTCGGATTGGGCGTGATCGCCGACCCCCAGAAGATGCCCGGCATCGGGTTCATCCCACGGGAGAACATCATCGGCAAGGCGTGGGTCATCGTCTGGCCGAAGGATCACTGGGGCACGCTCTAGGACCAGCCCGTCCGGCCGCTACGCTTCCGAACCGATGCGCACGTGGGTCGTGATCCTCATCGCAGTGGCGGCGGTCTACCTGGCGCTCATCGTCGCGCTGCTCGTCGCCGGGCGGCGGATCGCCGCCCGCGAGCTCGCGCTGCTCGTACCGAACCTGGTCCTGCTGTTCAAGGATCTGCTGCGCGATCCCGACGTGCCGCGCGGTGCGAAGGTGGCGCTCGGCATCGCCGCCGTCTGGCTCGCGTCACCGATCGACCTGTTACCCGAGTTCCTGCCGTTCCTCGGCCCGCTCGACGACGCGGTCGTCGCAGCGCTGGTGCTGCGCTACCTCGTGCGCCGGGCCGGACCGGAGGTCGTTCGCCGTCACTGGCGCGGGGAGCCGCGGACGCTCGAGATCATGCTGCGGGCCGCGCGCGTCGCCTAGACCACGATGCCTGACTCGTCGCTGCCGCAGACGCCGATCGCGCTCCCGCCGCCGCCGCCCGCGGCGGAGCAGCCGAAGACGTTCGGGATGCGACCGGTCGCCGTCGCGGCAGCAACCTTGCTGCTCACAGGGACGGCCGCGTTCCTCGGGTTCAGAACCCTCTGGCCCTACCCACCCCGATCTGCGGCCACGTGGCTGATCGTGCTCTGCGTGATGCTCGCGGTGGCCGGGTTCGGGGTTGCCAGCCAGCACCAGCCCATGACGAGGAAGCGGGCCGTCGGCGCGGTGCTCGTCGGTGCCGTCGTGCTGCCCCTGGTCGCGACGTCCGTCGTTCCCGGGATCGCACAACCTCGCAGCGAGCCGATCCCCGGCGGCGAGCCTCGTGTGCTGTACGCCGCGCCCGACGGCACATGGGACCTCTATCTGATGCCGCACGGCGATGACGGCGAGCTGATCGCGCTCACCGACACCGACGACGTCGACGAACGCTGGCCGCATCTGTCGCCCGATGGCTCATCCGTCGTCTACGCGGTGGCGCACCCGGATGGCACGAGCGACCTCTTCCTGATGCGACTCGCGCCCGACGGCCACCCCACGACGAACGATCTGCTCGTGAGCGGCGACGGGCGGTTGCTATCCCCCGAGACCTGGACGCCCGAGGGTTCCCTGCTCGTGCAGGTGCAGACCGATGACGAACCGGCGGACATCGAGGCACTCGACGTCGCGACCCGACGCATGACGCCGTTCCTGCGCAACGCGGGGAACCTCACGTTCTCCCCCGACGGAACCGAAACGGCGTTCGCGCGGCCGAGCGCTTCGGATCCCGACGACTGGGACATCTGGGTGGGCGACGCCGACGGTCGCCACGCCGAGAACGTCCTCGCCCTGCCGGGCGATCAGGAGTTCCCAGAGTGGTCGCCCGACGGCGCCTCGCTGCTGTTCACCGGTTGGATCGGACACCGTGACCCCGACGTGTACGTCGCGAGCGCGGACGGGACAGGGTTGACCGACCTCACGCCGAGCTCTCGGGCTCGCGACACGTCGGATTCCTGGACGCCCGACGGGCACGTGCTGTTCCTGTCGGACCGCTCGCAGACGGGCGGCACGTTCCTCTACTTCATGAACGCCGACGGGACCGACGTGACGCTCGCGCTGCGGCTCTAGACCGCGCGGTCGGCCGCCCAAGCCCGAAGCAGCTCGGCCGCTTCCTCCGGTGAGACGGGGCCACGCTCGAGCCGGACCTCCATCAGATACGCCAGCGCCTCGCCGACCTGTGGACCGGGCTGCAGGTCGAGGATCTCCATCACCTGCCGGCCGTCCAGCGGCGGCCGCATCGCGTCCAGGTTCTCCTGTTCCGCCAGCGCGGCGATCCGCTCCTCGAGCTCGTCCTGCAACTTGGCGAACGCCTCGGCGCGCCGTTCGTTCCGGGTGGTCACGTCGGCTCGCGTCAACTGGTTCAGCGCGTCGAGCAATGGCCCTGCGTCCCGCACGAACCGACGGACGGCGGCGTCGGACCACCCGACGCCTTCGCCGTACCCGTGGAAGCGCAGGTGGAGCTCGATCAGCCGCGCGACGTCATCGATCGTCGACTTCGGGTAGCGCAGCGCCGCCATCCGCGCGCGAGCGATACGCGCGCCCTCGATCTCGTGATGGTGGAAGGTCACGCCCCCGTCGGTGATCTTGCGGGTGGCCGGCTTGCCGACGTCGTGGAACAACGCCGCGAGCCGGAGCACCAGGTCGGGCTCGCATCGGGCCACCACCGCGTAGGTATGGCGGAGCACGTCCTTGTGCCGGTGGACGGGATCCTGCTCGAGGCGCAGCGCCGGCAGCTCTGGCAGGAAGCGCTCGGCGAGGCCGGTGTCGACGAGCAGCCCGAGACCCTCGGGCGCGCGCTCGGCGACAAGCAGTTTGTCGAGCTCGTCGCGGATCCGTTCCCCCGACACGATCTCGAGGCGATCGGCCATCGAGCGCATCGCCGCCACGACGCGTTCGGCGGGCCGGACGGCGAGCTGTGCGACGAACCGCGCGGCTCGGATCATGCGGAGCGGATCGTCGGAGAACGCCGTCTCCGGATCGAGCGGCGTGTCGAGCACGCCGGCGGCGAGCGCCTTCACCCCGCCGTAGGGATCGACGAATGCGCCGTCGGGCAGCTGCACGGCCATCGCGTTGATCGAGAAGTCCCGACGCGACAGGTCGATCAGGATGTCGTCGCCGAACTCGACCGTCGGCTTGCGATGTTGCTCGACGTAGACCTCCTTGCGGAAGGTCGTGATCTCGATCCGATGCCCGTCCTTCAGCGCCCCGACCGTGCCGAACCGCACGCCGACGAGGTACCTCCGCTCGGCCCAGCCGCGGAGCACCCGCGTCGTCTCGGTCGGGTGCGCCGATGTCGCGAAGTCCCAGTCCGACTGGCCCTCCCGGCCTTGCATCAGGTCGCGAACGCTGCCCCCGACCAGGTAGAGCTCGTGTCCGGCGTCGGCGAAACGCGCGCCGAGCTCCTTCGCGAGCGGCGGCACCTCGATCACGGTCTCGGGGACGGAACCCATGGCGCGAGGATAGTCGCCCGCCCCCACCGGCCCGGACAGCGCGCTAGCGTGCGACCGTGCTGAACGCGCTCGGGTTCGTGTGGACGCTGCCGAACACCGCGATCGGCGTGGTCGCCGGGCTGTTGACGTTCCAACGGCCACGGCTCGCACACGGATTGCTGCTGTTCGATCGCACGCCACGGGGCCTGACGGCGTTCCTGCGGGCGATCGACCGGGAGGCGATGACGCTCGGCTACGTCGTTGTCTCGGCCTCGCCGGTCGAGGGCAGGCTGCTCGCGCATGAGCGCTCCCACGTGCACCAGTACCGCGTGTGGGGGCCGCTGTTCATCCCGGTCTACCTGGTGTTGGCGGCCGTGTGCGGCTACCGGCGCCACCCGATGGAGCTCGCCGCCGAGGCGAGCGCTAGAAGGGAAGACCCGCCTTCTGATCGGCGTCGCTGAACGCGGTGCCGCGCTCGAGCACACCCGACAGCTGGAGGTCGAAGTCGTGCGGGCTCGTCGCCGTGCGGCGGGCCTCCTCCGTGGAGACGAGGCCGTCCTTCACGAGGGCGACGAGCGCCTGGTCGAACGATTGCATGCCGTAGTACGAGCCGTCGGCGATCACGTCGACGATCCCGTCGGTCTGGTCGGGATCGACCAGACGGTCGAAGACCCGACCGGTGTTGACGAGCACCTCGACCGCCGGCACGCGTCCCTTCCCGTCGGCCTTCGGCACCAGCCGTTGCGAGACGATCCCGCGGAGCGCCCCGGCGAACGAGGACCGCACCTCCTTCGCCTGCTGCGGTGGGAACAGGTCGAGCACGCGGTTGATCGTCTCCATGCAGTCGATCGTGTGCAGGGTCGAGATCACGAGGTGGCCCGTCTCGGCCGCCTGGATCGCGGAAAGGGCCGAGTCGGCGTCGCGGATCTCGCCCACGAAGATAACGTCGGGATCCTGCCGGACGACGTGCTTCAGCGCTGCGGAGTACGAATCCGTGTCGAGGCCGACCTCGCGTTGCTGGATGATCGAGAGCTCATCGTCGTGCACGACCTCGATCGGGTCCTCGATCGTCACGATGTGCGCGCGTCGCGAGCGGTTGATGTGCCCGATCATCGATGCGATCGTCGTGGTCTTGCCGGTGCCGGTCGGCCCGGTGATCAGCACGAGCCCGCGCGGGCTCTCGGCGAGCGTCCGCATCACCTCGGGCAAGCGGAGCTCCTCGAACGTCGGGATCTCCGAGCGCACGCGCCGGACGGCGAGGCCGACGAGCCCGCGCTGGCGGAACACGTTGATCCGGAAGCGGCCGACGCCCTGCAGGGTGTAGCCG
>JBKPRM010000253.1:0-7805 GCA_046734555.1 Actinomycetota bacterium
ATGCGGAGGCGACCGAACGTGGCCACGCGGGCCTGCGTGCGCTCGGGGTTCACGTCTAGACGCCTGCGATACTCCGCCCCGTGGATCCCGAGGAGGAGGCGCAGCTCGAGGCCGCCGCGGCGCCGAGCGGCGTGTTCGCCGGCAGCGAGGGCAAGGACTTCCGGACGCTCGCCGCCGGCACGGCGCAGAACATCGTGGGACTCGCGGTGTTCGTCGTCGGCACGTTCGCCGCGAACGTCCTGATCGCGCGCTCCTTCGGCGGCGCCACGGCAGGCGCGGCGGCGCTCGGGATCGTCACGATCGGGACGCAACTCGCGTTCATCGTGGCGGCGGGGACCCGCTTCGGGATGGACATGGCGTCGGTCCGGTACGTGGCGATCGAGGTCGGCGCCGGGCACCCGGGACGGATCCAGATCGTCGTGTCGCGCTCCGTGATGATCGCCGGGCTCGTCTCGGCGGGGGTCGGCCTCCTGACGGTGGCACTCGCCGGTCCGATCGGGAACGCGCTGTCGCCCTCCGCTGTGGCCAACGATGCGACCGTCGCCTCGATCCGTGCGGCCGGGGTTGCGCTCCCCTTCGTCGCGCTGACGTACGTGTGGCTCGGTGGCAGCCGCGGTCTCAAGGTGATGCGGCACACGCTTTACGTGCAGTGGGTGGCGCAGCCGCTGTTGTGGATCGCGCTCATGCCCCTGCTCTGGGCGATCTTCGACAAGACGCCCGCCCTCGCCGTGTGGGCATACACAGCGTCGTGGATCATCGCGTCCGCGGCCGCCTGGTTGTTCTGGTCGATGCTCAGTCGACCCTTCCCGAAGGAAGAGGCCGAGGCCGGGCTCACCGGGCTACTCGTCCGATACGGCGCGCCGCGGGCGCCGGCGGCGCTGCTCTCACAGGGCCTGTTCTGGATCGACTACTTCGTCGCATCGATCGTCGGCGCCCCCGCCGTCACGTCGGATGACCTCGGCGTCTACGCGGCCTGCGTGCGGGTTGCCCTCGCGATGGTGTTGTTCCTGACGGCGGTGTCCTACGTGTTCTCGCCGTTCGTGGCCGATCTGCATGCTCGAGGACAACGTGAGCGGCTGGACGCGCTGTTCAAAGCGATCACCCGCTGGACGGTCGCCGGCACGATCCCCGTGCTGCTGCTGATGCTGCTGGCTCCCGCTGCGATCCTCCGCCTGTTCGGCGGTGCGAACTTCACGACGGGGACGGACGCGCTGCGGATCCTCGTGATCGGGCAGGCGATCAACGTGAGCGTCGGCGCGGCTGGGTTCGTCCTGATCATGGCCGGCCGCACCGGCTGGGATCTCACGGTCTACGGTGCGTCGGCCGCGCTCGACCTCGTACTCTCGTTCGTGCTGGTGCCGAAGTTCGGGATCGAGGGCGCGGCCGCCGCCCAGGCGATCACGATCGCGTGCTCGAACTGGCTGCGGTTGGTGTTGGTCAAGCGGTACGTCGGCATCTTCCCGTGGGACCGGTCCTACGCGCGGCTCCTGGTGCCCGCGGCGGCGTGCGCGTTGGCGATGCTCGCCGTGCAGGCCGTCATCGGCGACACGAAGTGGCTCCTGCAGCTCGTCGCGATGGCGGTCGTGGGCGCCCTCGTCTACGTGCCCGCGTTGTTGGCGTTCGCGCTCGTGCCGTCGGAGCGGGTCGCGCTGTCGAACGGCTTGGCGAAGCTGCGTGGACGTTCGACCGCTGGCTGACGCCGACCGTCCCCGCGCGGCGGGATGGATCCGCGAGCGCTGGGGATCCGATCGGATGGCCGCCAACGGCGAGCTGTTCGATCCCGCCGAGCACGAGGGCTTCATCGCCGGCGACTGGGAGGGCCTCGTGACCTACCGCATCGACGGCGACCGCTGCGAGATCACCTTGATCGAAGCCGACCCCCGCGGTCGCGGCACGGGGTCGGTGTTGCTGGACGCTGTCGTCGAGGCCGCGAGTCGCGCGGGGTGTTCGAGCGTGTGGCTGGTCACGACGAACGACAACGTCGATGGGCAGCACTGGTACGAGCGTCACGGCTTCGACGTGGTCGAGGTTCGTCCCGGGGCGGTCGATCGATCGCGCGAGACGTTGAAACCGTCGATCCCGACACATAACCCCGACAACGGACTGCCGATCACCGACGAGATCGAGTACGCGCTGCGTCTCGCGTGAGGCCCGCGCAGGCCCCCGAACCCGACGTCATCTGTGAGGTGATTGACCTCACATCGGAGGCCGGTTCGGATGAAGGTGCGTGGGCCGGGGGCGGCCAGTGCGGCAGCCACCGTTCGATCACGGGGGAGCCGGAACAGGCAGACCCTAGCTCGACGGTCTGACAGGCGTGTCTCGGACGTCGGGCACCACCACCAGGTGCCGGCGTTCCTTGGCGATCGCTGCCTTCCGCTCCTCCAGCAAGCGATCGACCAACGTTTGGAGCTCGGCGAGCCGCCAGGACAACAGTCGTTGCGACGTGTCGCCGGCGTCGCGCTCCGCGAGGTCCGCGTAGCGCGCGTCGAGCTCCGCGGCCATCCGGCGCTCGAGCCGGCGTCCGCGGGCATGTGCGACCGCGATCACCATGGCGAGCGCTGCGGAGGCCGACAAAGCACACAGCACCAAGATCGTGACGTTCAACGGAGGTGTGGCCAGCACGCGTCCGAACGCCACCACGGCCTTGCCCTCCATGCGGACGGTCTCGAGAACGACCCGCACGACGAGGGCGCTCCACAGGGATGCCAGCACGATGGGGAAGTAGAGCATGGCGAGCGAATGGTCACGCCCGGGCGAGACCTTTGTCTAACGGCCGCCCTCCCTACGGCATCTGCGGCAGCAGCCTGCGCAACGCCTCCATCTCCTCGTCGACGTCGTTCACGCGGACGATCGGGTCGCGGTCGAGGTCGTCGCGGCCGAGCTCCCACGTGCCGATCCCGATCACCGGCGACCCCATCTTCAACGCGAGCGCGATCTCGGACAGCGTGCCGAACTCGCCACCCACCGCGATCACCGCGTCGCTCGAGCGCGCGACGATCGCGTTGCGCGCTTCGCCGAATCCGGTCGCAACCGCGACGGTCAGGTGCCGGGAGGCGCCGTCGCGATCGTCGCCGGGCAAGATCCCGATCGAGACGCCGCCGGCGCCCTCGGCTCCCCGAGCCGCTGCGTTCATGACGCCGCCGAGCCCGCCGCAGACGAGCACGCAACCGGCTTCCCCGAGCGAACGGCCGAGGGATTCGGCGGTCGCGAGCTCCCACTCGGTCGCGTTGCTCGCTCCGATCACGGCGACGTAGGGAGCGGCCATCGCTGCCGAGTATCCCAGCAGCGATGGCCGCCCCGGCCGCGTCGATGGGTCAGCTGCGGTGCACGCGCACCAGCTTCATGTTCTCGGTGCCGCCGGCGACGTCGCGCTCGGCGACGATGCCCAGGTGCGGTGCGTAGAGCTTCAACGACACCACGCCGGGCTCGAGCCGTGTCCACTCATAGGAGCGCACGACGTCACGAAGCTTGCCGTACGGCACACGGACCGTGCCGTGATCCGCGACGATCCATGCCTGGTCCTCGGCGTGACCCTTCAGGAACTCCTGGCGGTAGGCGTCGGTGGGATGCGGGTACGCGGGCATGATCACGCCCGCCACGCCGCCGTCGACACCGGCGCGCCATGATCCCGCTCGGCTGTCGAGGGTTCCGTCCGGCTTGTACGTGGCGGTCCGCTCGCCGAAGTACCACGTGTTCCCGGCGTTGTCGTTGGCGTACCAGTCGGTCGTCTTCTCGGCCAGGTGACCGTTCGCCCACAGGATGTCGCTCACCACGGTCGTCGCGACGCCCTCGATCGTCCGGTGCTGGTGGGTTACCCGCAGGTGCTCGACGAGATGATCGCCGTCCTCGGATCCCTCATAGACGAACAGCGTCCCCGGCTTCAGGGGGAAGTACGCGTTGTGCACCGGCGCGTTGAAGTTCGCGGGGTCGACGCCGGCGCTCGCGGTGTTGCTGAGCACCATGACGGCCGTGGCCGCGATCGCCGCCACGGCGGTCACGATGGCGATCAGCTTGATGCGCATGCGGGTCTCCTTCCGGTCGGTCACCCCGATGAGTACCCTGGGAGTACTGACGCGACGCTGAACGATGCATGTGGTCGTTCAGGCCGCGTTCAGCCTCACGGCGGACCATGTCGCCGAGGTGCAACCGTGCGCGTACTCGTGATCGAAGACGAAGGGTCCCTGGCCGAGGGCGTCCGTCGGGGACTCGAGGCCGAGGGGTTCGCGACCGACGTCGTGACGAACGGGCTCGATGGGCTCTGGCGCGCGCGCGAGCATCCGTACGACGCGATCGTGCTCGACATCATGCTGCCCGGATTGAACGGCTACCGGGTGTGCGCGGAACTCCGCGAGGCGGGCGTGTGGACCCCGATCTTGATGCTCACGGCCAAGGACGGCGAGTTCGACGAGGCGGAGGCGCTCGACACCGGCGCCGACGACTTCGTCACGAAGCCGTTCTCTTACGTCGCGCTCGTCGCGCGCCTGCGCGCCCTGATCCGGCGCGGCGCCCGCGAACGTCCTGCGGTGCTGCGCGCGGGCGACCTCCGGTTGGACCCGGCGGAGCACCGCGCGTGGCGGGGTGACGTCGAGGTGTCGTTGACCGCCAGGGAGCGTGCGCTGCTCGAGTACCTCCTGCGTCACGCCGGCGAGGTGTGCTCGAAGACCGACATCCTCGACCACGTGTGGGACGGAAGCTTCGACGGCGACCTGAACATCGTCGAGGTCTACATCGGGCACCTGCGTGCGAAGGTCGACCGGCCCTTCGGCCGGAGTTCGATCGAGACGCTCCGCGGCGCCGGATACCGATTGGCGGCCGACGGTGGCTGACGGCCTGCGCCGGTTGCGGATCCGGACCACCGCGGTGGCGACCGCGATCGTCGCGGTTGCGCTCGTCGTCGCGGGTTTCGCGCTCGTCGCGTTCGTGGGCCGGTCGCTGACCAACTCGCTGCATGACACGGCGATCGCGCGCACCCGGCAAGTGGCCGAACGGCTGAGCGCCGGGGAGAAGCTCCCGGAGCCGGCGGATCCCGAAGAGGAGTCGGTGCAGCTGCTGGGACCGGGGGAGCAGATCGGTCCTGTCGAAATCGACGGGCCGTTCCTGGTCGAGACGACGCCGTTCGTCGCGGCAGACGGCTCGCAGCACGTCATCGCGGTGGTCCGCGGGTTGGATGACATCTACGAGGCGCAGCACACGGTGGCGCGAGCGCTCTACATCGGCGTCCCGGCGCTGATCGTCGTGGTCGCGTTGGTGACGTGGTGGATCGCCGGCATCACCTTGCTTCCGGTGGAGCGGGCGCAGGAGCGGCAGCGTCGGTTCGTCGCCGACGCGGCGCACGAGCTGCGATCACCGGTGGCGTCGATCCGGCAGCACGCGGAGGTCGCGAGCGCGCACCCCGACACGACCGACGTACGCGAGCTCGCGCAGACGGTCGTGACGGACGGTGTTCGGTTGCAGGACCTCGTCGACGATCTGCTCGTGCTCGCGAAGCTCGACGAGGCGGGGACGCCGCTGGCCGATGCGGAGGTCGACCTCGACGACGTCGCGCTCGCCGAGGCCGCCCGGTTGCGCGCGACGACCGACCTGCGGATCGACACGGTTGCGGTCGGCGCGGGACGTGTTCGCGGGGACGCGCGCTCCCTCGAGCGGTCGGTCCGCAACCTCGGCGACAATGCCGTGCGACACGCGAGCGGCCGCGTCGCCTTCTCTGTCGAGCACCTCGACGGGCGAGTGCTGCTGCGGATCGATGACGATGGGCCGGGCATCCCGGCCGAGGAGCGGGAGCGCGTGTTCGAGCGCTTCGAGCGGCTCGACGATGCGCGGGCGCGCGACACCGGGGGATCCGGGCTCGGCCTCGCGATCGTGCGAGAGGTCGTCCTCGCGCACGGCGGTGAGGTCACGCTGAGCGACAGCCCGCTCGGTGGGCTCCGCGCCGAGCTCTGGCTCCCGAGCGATCAGAACGACGGGTAGCGCAGCGGCAGGCCGGCGACATCGGTGTCGGCGGTGACGAGGTTCCAGCCGCCGAGGCTCGTGAGCAGCAGACGGCCGAGGCCGTCGCCGACGAACACCGGGTTCGCCGGTTGGTTGAGGACCACGCCGTCGGGATCCTCGGCCCACCGCTCGGGCTCGCCGCCCGGTGTGAACCGCCACACGAGGTCAGGCCGGTAACAGCCGACGAACATCGTGCCGTCTGCGGCCAGCGCGATGCCGTCCGGTTGGGAACCGGTCAGGTCGACCGCCACGGTGGGCGCGCCCGCCGCGCCACCCTCCGCGATGGGAACCCGCACCACGCGGCGGGCGCTGGATTCCACCACCAGCAGCGCGTCGCCCTCGGCCGTGAGACAACAACCGTTCGGGAACCCCGGCACCGCATCGGTCCAGACCGTGGTCTCGCCGCCCGGCGCCACGCGGAAGACGAGGCCGTCCTGCGCACCCCACTCGCCCGAGTCGGTCACGTACAGCACGCCGTCGTCGTCGAACGCGGCGAAGTTCGGCACGCGCAGCGGTCGATCGGCCGTTCCGCTCGAATACGTCGTCACGTCGCCGGAGGCGTCGACGCGCACGATCTCCGCACGCCCCATGTCGCAGCCGTACACGTTCCCGTCGCCGTCGAGGGTGATCCCGAACAAGAATCCACCGGTACCGGCGATCACGGACACCGCGCCGTCGCCTGAGATCCGGTAGATCTGGCCAGCTTCGCCGCCGGCGTACACCATCCCGTCGGGACCGAGTGCGGCGCCCTCGGGGTGATCCAGCCCCGTCGCGAACGTCTCGAACCCTCCCACGTCAGACCTTCCCGGCGATCTGCCCGACGAGCTTCAGCACGGGCTCGGTCTGGATCCGAGGCCCGCTGGCTCGAAGCGTCCACACGACCGCCCCCTCCTGCCAGGATGCGAGGTAGATCGGTGTCTCCTCGTGGCAGCAGCCGCTGACGTCATGCATGTTGAGGGTGATCTCGGGCGGGAGGGAACCGGGATCGATGGGGTGCGCCTCGCCGATCCACTCGCGAGGGTTCTGTGCGAACCACCCCAGGTACGCGCTCGCTCCCGCAGCGTCCCGGAACTCCCAGCCGCGCAGGACGACCCGCGCGAAGGCGCCAGCTCGACCCGCGTAGATGCGTTCCGACGCACCGACGAACCCATCGGTCGTGAGGATGTCGCGCACGTCGTCGGGGTGCGTCGCCTCCAGCGATGCCGTCGCCGCATCGCCGAGGACGCTCTCGGTCGTATGCATCCGAGGGAGACGCTGCGAGGGAAGCTGGACGGCCAACGAGGGCATCGGCGCGCCGCCCAACTCCTGTTCCGCCGACGTATCACTGGAGGGGGTGCTGCACGCGATCGCGGCGACCAGAAGGGCTGCCAGCGTGAGCCGGAACGAACGGGCACTGCCGTGTTGCCCAGCCCGAAGCATGGGCGGATGATACGGCCGCTTTGACCAGGCCATCAGAGAGGGAGGGACCCATGCCGGACGAAGTCCAACGGATGCTCTCGCAACGGATGAACCGCCGCGACCTTCTGCGCTACACGGGGATGGGTGTCGGCGTGAGCGCTGCCCTCGCAGCGTGCAAGAAGGCATCGGACACCGCCTCCGCCCAACCGGGCGCGTCGCACGCGCCACTCGAGTCCGAGCCAGGGAACCTCCAGGTCTTCGACTGGTCCGGCTACGGCAACGGCGACTACTACCCCGGCAAGGAGCGGCTCTTCCTGTGGCAGCAGTACGTGGAGGAGACCGGCGACACCCCGAAGTTCATCCTGTTCGAGAACGACGACGCCGGGTTCACGAAGGTCGCATCGGGCACGCATTACGAC
>JBKPRM010000254.1:0-8561 GCA_046734555.1 Actinomycetota bacterium
GTGCCGAGCCCCGCGGCGAGCGCCGCGCCGCAGGCGAGCAGCAGCGACGGTCGCCGGTGGTCGGTCACCTCAGGCGCAGTCGCGGCAGAGCATCTTCTTCTTGTCCGCGAGCTGACTGCGGTGCTTCACCAGGAAGCACCGCTTGCACATGAACTCGGTCTCCTGCATCGGCACGATCTTGGAGTCGACCGCCTCGGAGCGGTCGTCGCGAGCGAGGTCGAGCGGGACGATCTCCTCCTCCTCCTCAGGAGCGTCCTTGCTGGTCTCGGTCGCCTCCTGCTTGGCGAGCAGGTCCTGGATCGACTCGACATCTCCGAGCCCGGGCTCCGGCGGGACGGTCGCGTCCTCGAGATCCTCGGGGGTCGGCTCCACGTCGTCGTCATCGGCGACGAGCTCTTCGTCCTCCTCGACGAGGTCGTCGATGTCGTCTGGCATAGGTGGTTCCGTCCTTCTGTGGGGTGCGTTGGCGCGCGGCATCGTACAACGGGTTCGCGCGAACGATGGGACCGGGCCGATCGAGCCGAGCACGGCCCGTGACGTGCAGGAACGAGAAGGGACCCAAGAGACGTCGGCTGTCCACTGCGCCGGGGCGCCGCGGTCATCTCGCGCCTCTTGGGTCCGTACGTCCCCGCCGGAGCGGTGACGCATCGCGGAAGCTATCCAAGGCCCCGCGGCCCGGTCAACCCAGGGCCCGGAGAAAGAGTGACAAGTCGGTCTAGGCGAGCCACACCTCTCGCCCGAGCGACACGGTCATGATCGGCCGCAGTGCTCGGACGTCCTCGATCTCCAGCGGGTCGTCGTCGTAGACCGCGACGTCGGCGTGCATGCCCGGCTCGAGCGTGCCCTTCTTCTCCTCTTGATGGGCGAGCCGCGCACTGCCGGCCGTATGGACGCGGATCGCGGCGATCCTCCCCAGGCGCTGCGCCGGGTCGTGATGATGCTCGAGGGCGTGGATCGTGAGCCAGGGGTCGATCGGCACCACCGGGGAGTCGGATCCGACCCCGACGACCACGCCACGGTCCAGCAACGTCTGGATCGGGTTCATCGCGGCGGCGCGCTCCGCCCCGAGCGCCTGTTCGTACAGGCCGGCGGGCTGTCCCCACGTCAGGTCGAACGTCGGCTGGATCGACACGGCCAGCCCGAGCATCGCGGCACGCTCGATCTGGTCGGCGCTCGGCAGCTCGAAGTGCTCGATCCGGTGGCGGCGCGCGCGGAAATGCCGCCGTTCACGCGAGTCGAGGCGCTGGTGGATGTGCTCCCACGCGGCGATCACCTGCTCGATCGCCCGGTCGCCGATCGCGTGCACCCCGACCTGCAGACCCGCGCCGTGTCCGTCGTGGAAGAATCCCTCGAGGACCTCGTCGTCGAACGCGAGGATGCCCGCCCCACCACCGGTGGCGTACGGAGCGGACAACGCGCTCGTCCGCGCCCCGATCGAACCATCGACGGCGAGATCACCGCCGATCGCATCCAAACCCAGCTCGACCGCTTTTGGCACGTCCATCACGCCGAGGAGCACCTCGGCGTTGACGGGCAGATCGCGCCGGTGCGCGAGCAGGGTCTCGACGTCGGCCATCCCGTACTCGCGCGGCAGGGCCATCTCGTGGACGGTCGTGACCCCGCGCATCGCGGCCTGTCCCGCACCGAGCAGCTGCAGCTCCTCGATCCGGTGCACCGACCGCGACGAGGCGACCCAGTGCCCGACCAGCCGGTTGGCCTCGCCGACCACGCGGCCGGTCGGCCGACCGTCCGAACCCCGCTCGACGCCCGGGGTGTCGAACGCGTCCGCGAAGGTCAGCGCCGCGGCGTTCACGAGCGCGACATGGCCGTCGGTGCGCCGGATCACGAGCGGCGCGCTCGTGACCCGGTCCAGCTCCTCGATCGTGGGGAGCGTCGGATCGTCCCACATCGTCTCGTCGAACCCCTGGAGCGCAACGACCCGCTCCGTCTCGGTGGCGGCGCGCGCGGCGGCGACCCCCAGCAGGTCGTGTCGGGAGCGCGAGGCGACGACCTCGTGCTCCGTCGTCGCGAGCCCGGTGCTCGTCAGATGGACGTGCGAATCGATGAATCCCGGCAGCATCGTCGCGCCCGGCAGCTCCACGACGCGGTCGGCATCGGGGGGATCCCCGGACCCGACCCGCTGGACGTGGCGGTCGTCAACCAGCAGCCACTCCCCGGCGCGCGGGTGGCCGAAGGTGTGCACGCGCCCTGCGCGGTAGAGGGTCCTCACGACGAGCGCATGATGACACGCTCGGGTCGGGCGGCGAGCGAGGGAACCCAGAGGTCGCCGGGCGCACGCACCGAGCGGCGCTTCCCTTCGTGGTCCCGGAGACCCAGCTCCCGCAGCGCCCCCCGCCAGGCGCGTTCGGCGCGAGCCACGTCGACGTGTGCGCCGGCGAAGACCACATCGTCGACCCATCGGATGGGCAGCACGCCCGCGGCCGCCGCCTCTCGATCCGCGATCGCGAGGACCGCATCGGCGATGACAGCCGAGGGAGCGGGGCCGATGGGCAGGCCGAGTGCCCCGGCGTCGCTCGTCCGTCGCAGGAAGGCGAGGAGTTCGTTCGGGTTCCCGCCGGCGGCGGCGGACGCCATCCGGATCGCCCGCACGCCGATCGAGGGGTAGCAGGCAGCGACGTCGGAGACGACGGCTCCCTCGCACCCAAGCATCGCAGCGCGAAGCGCGGCTCGCCACGCTTCACGTTCCGCGTGCAGCGAGCGACCGGGTAGCCGCTCGCGTCCGAACGAGCGCGGTGAGGCAGGGGGGCGAGGCAGCGCGAGAGCGGTCGCGCGTCGGAACGCCGCGGTGTCGGCCGCGCCGAGCGTCATGAGCGAACGGCGCTTGCCCGTCGGCGAGATCCATCGCACCACCTGCAACCCGAGCCTCCTCCGGGCGCACTCCGGGAGAGGTGGAGCGGTGCACGCATCTCAGCACACCGCGGCGTTCATGCCCATCCCCGGTCCGGGTGAACGTTCCTCCCCCGCTAGGATGGGCCGATGCTCGACGAGCGGGACACCGCGATCGTCGCAGCGCTGCAGGAAGACGCGCGCGCGACGTACGCGGACATCGGCGCGCGCGTCGGTCTGTCTGCGTCCTCGGTGCACGATCGGGTCCGCAAGCTCGAGGCGGCGGGGGTGATCGCCGCCTACCGCGCGATCGTGCGCCCCGACACGGTCGGGCTGTTCGTCACGGCCCTGATCGCCGTCACCCCGCTCGATCCGCAGCAGCCCGACGACCTGCCGGAGCGTTTCGCCGATCTCCCGGAGGTGGAGGACTGCCTCAGCGTCGCCGGCGAGGCGAGCTACATCCTGAAGGTGCGGACGCGGAGCACCGCCGATCTCGAGGAGCTGATCCGGCGGCTGCGCGAGAAGGCCGGCGTACAGACCCGCACCACGATCGCGCTGTCGATCCCGTTCGAGGGACGTCCGGTCTCACTGTGAGACCCCGGTAGGCTGAGCCGATGCGGCTCTACGACTCGCTCACCCGTGAGTTCCAACCGGTGGATCCGCTCGAGCCCGGCCACGTGAAGATGTATGCCTGCGGGCCGACCGTCTATCGCTACGCGCACCTCGGCAACCTCCGCAGCTTCATGTTGTATGACCTGATCCGGCGGGCCCTCGAGTACGAGGGCTTCACGGTCGAAGAGGTGATGAACATCACCGACGTTGGTCACATGACCGATGAATCCTCGACCGAGGCCATCGACAAGATGCAGCTCGCGATGGAGGACGAGGGGCTCGCACCGCTCGAGATCGCGGAGAAATACACGAGCGCGGTGCTCGCCGACGCCGACGCGCTCGGCATCCGCCGCGCCGACCGCTACCCGAAGGCGACCGAACACATCGAGGACATGATCCGGCTCACCGAGACGTTGATCCAGCGCGGCCACGCCTACGTCGTCGACAACGGCTCCGTCTACTACGACGTCTCGAGCTTCGCCGGCTACGGGAAGCTCTCGGGCAACACGCTGGACAAGCTGCGGGAAGGCCACCGCGACCTCGAGACCGACCCGCGCAAGCGTCACCCTGCCGATTTCGCGCTGTGGAAGGCCGCGGGACCCGGACGCCTGATGAAGTGGCGGAGCCCGTGGGGCGAGGGGTTCCCGGGGTGGCATATCGAGTGCTCGGCGATGTCGATGAAGTACCTCGGGGACCGGTTCGACATCCACACCGGCGGGACCGACCTTCGCTTCCCGCACCACGAGGACGAGATCGCCCAGTCGGAAGGCGCCGTCGGACATCAGGTGGTGTCGATCTGGGTCCACGCGGGTCACCTGCGACAAGCCGGCCAGAAGATCGCCAAGTCGACCGGCAATGTGGTGCTCGTCGGCGACCTCGTCGAGCGCGGCTTCGACCCTTTGAGCTTCCGGTGGCTCTGCTTCCAGACGCAGTACCGCTCCGAGATGGACTTCACGTGGGACGCGATGGCGGCCGCCGATCAACGGGTGAAGCAGCTCCGGCGCCACATGGCCAGCTGGAGCCCGCCGGCCGATGCGCTCGGAGGTGCGGCCGAGGGCTACGAGCGCCGGTTCCGTGAGGCGCTCGACAACGACATGCACCTGCCGGGGGTGGTGGCGCTGGTCAACGAGCTCGACCACACATCCGACGTCCCGCCCGACGAGAAGTACCGGCTGCTGGCGGCGTGGGATGCCGTGCTCGGGCTGGATCTGCAGCGGGAGGCGACGAGCGGGTGGGAGCCGACGGAGGAGATGCGCGCGCTGATGGACCAGCGCGACGCGGCCCGCGAGCGGAAGGATTTCCCGACCTCGGACCGGATCCGCGACGAGCTGAGCGCGATGGGCCTCGAGGTGATGGACACGCCGAACGGCACGAGCGTCCGGCAGCGCTGAACCGTCACGAGACGGTCGCCAGATCGCGAGGAGCCTCGTTCAGCACCTCGACACCATCATCCGTCACCACCACGATGTCCTCGATCCGCACGCCGAACCGGCCGTCGAGGTAGATGCCCGGCTCGACGCTGAACGTCATCCCCGGCTCCAGCACGGTGTCATCGCCGGCGACCGCGTAGGGCGGTTCGTGCACCTCCAGACCGATCCCGTGGCCTGTTCGATGGATGAAACGGTCGCCATAGCCGGCATCGACGATGACGCTTCGGGCCGCCTGGTCGACCCGCTCGATCGGCACGCCGGGTCGGATCGTCCCGATCGCCGCGGTCCGGGCGGCCGCGACGACGTCGTGGACCGTCCGGAGCTCCCGGCTCGGCTCGCCGATCACCGCGGTGCGCGTGATGTCGGAGTGGTAGCCGTCGACGACACCGCCGAAGTCGAGCACGATCGCGTCGCCTCGCTCCATGATGCGGTCGCCCGGCTCATGGTGCGGCGAGGCGGCGTTCGGCCCCGACCCCACGATCGTGAACGCCGCCGCGGTATGCCCGTGGTCCACGAGCAAGCCGGCAAGGCGGGTCGCGACGCTCCGCTCCGTCGCCCCCTCGAAGGACGACCCGAGCGCGTCGGCGAACGCCTCGTCGGCCGCGTGCGCCGCTCGACGCAGGGCGCTCAGCTCATCGGCGTCCTTCCGCATCCGGAGCCCGCCGACGATCGCGGTCCCCGACAGCCACCGGCGACCGGGGTCCAGCGCCTGCAGGGCCAGGAGATGGCTCGACCAAAGGCGGTCATCGACCGCGACGGCTCCCCCACGGGGCAGGCGCTCCTCGACCGGTCCGTATGGGTCCATCTCATCCGTCCAGGCAACGATCTCGAGGGCGTCGGCCGCCGGTGAGACCGCCGCGGCAGGGCGTTCGAGCGCGGGCACGACGAGCCTCGGCGACCGGTCGGCGGTGAGCACGAGTGCGGTGAGCCGCTCCATCGGCATCGGCGCATACCCGGCGAGGTAGGCGAGATCGGGCGAGGCGCCGACGATCAACGCCTCGACGCCGTGCTCGCGCATCCGCGCGCCTGCCGCTTCGAGGCGGTCCAGATACGCGGCGCGTTCCATCGATCAGACCTTGAGCAGGATCTGCTGCGGCACCACCTGGAACGTCACCGGCGTCGTCCCGAGGCGCCGGCCGTCGGCGACGACGGGCATCGGGTGCGAGGCGGTGATGTCGATGGTGAGCTTCGCGCGGAGCTCCTTGATGTGGGGGTCCGGCAGGTGGTCACCGTGGCGGAAGATCCGCGGGAGCAACCGGTACGCGTCGGAGCGTGGACCGGTGAACACGAGCGCATCGAGTACCCCGTCGCCGGGGAAGGACCGGGGTGAGAGCCGGATCCCGCCGTCGGCGAACTGGCCGTTGCCGATCACGACGCTCCACGCACGCGTCTGGATCGTCGCGCGATCGGTGCGGATCGTGAGCGCCCGGGGTGCGCTCGTCGCGTACGCACGCCAGAACCCGAGGAACCGGCGGGTGTTCGGGAAGCGCCGGCCGTTCCCCGTCGCGATCGTCGCCGCGGCGTGGAGCCCGACCTCGGCGACGTTGTGCGCGTAGGCGACCACCCGCTCCCCTCCCCCGTCGGTGACCGCGATCTTCATCACGTCGAAGGGGTAGGTGCCGGCGCCGGCGAGGTGCTTCACCGCGCCGTCCACGTCGAGCGGCAAACCGAAGCTGTGGGGCAGGTCGCTCGAGGTGTGCGCAGCGACGATCCCGAGCACGGGGTCCTGCACGATCGGGTGCCCCTCGCGGAACATCCCGTTAACGACGTCTTGCACGGTCGCGTCGTCGCCGACGGCGGCGAGGAACCGGTAGCCCTCCTCGAGCGCGGCGGCCGCCAGCCCACGCAGCTCCTCCGGGGAGCCGCCGAGCTGCACGCGGAATTCGAGCCCCCGCGCGACGAGCGCGCGTTCGAGCGGACCGACCTCGCCCGCCACGGCCCCATGGCCCGCCCGCTGATCGACCAACACGGCGAGCGGACCGAACGGGCTGGTCGTGGGGCTCATGGGGGGCTCATCGTAGCGAGACGCCCGTGTACCCGACGACGCCGCGCGACACGGACCCGCGCGCGTCACGGACCGACGCGGCCGTCGCGGGCTCGGCGACCTCCTCGATCTGTCGAAGCAGGTCGATCAGCTGCTTGCAGTTGCGCACGAAGTCGCCGGGCGCCATCTCGGTCTCGTCGAGCAGGTCCTCCAAGGCTGCCCCCTCGGCCCAAGAGAGCACCGGCGCCGCGAACCCGGGCTCGAGCTCGCGACACAGCTGCACCTCCTGCGCGTCCTCGGCCCGGCGCACCCGGCGCCAGAGGCGTTGGAGCTGCTCGTACGCGTCCGCGAGTGGCTGGGTCGGGAGGTGCCCCGGCAGCGGCGTGCGCTCGCGAGCTTCGTACACCATCGTGGAGACGAGCGCCGCGACCTCGCCCGGGCGGAGCCCGTCGAGCACCCCGGTCGCGAGCGCCTCCCCCACCAACAGGTCGCCTTCGCCGTAGATCCTCGTCAGGCGGCGACCTTTGTCGGTCAGCGTCCATCCCTCGACGTACCCGAGCTCCGCGAGCACCCCCAGCACGCGATCGAATCTCCGCGCGAGCGTCTCTGTCCGGAGCGTGATCCGCCGGTCGATGCCGGCGATCTGGCTAGACAACTTGTCGGCCCGCTCGGCCCAGCGTTCATGCGTGCGAAGCTCCGGGCACGCGTGGCATGGGTGTGCGCGCGCCTCGGCGTCCAACGCCGCCGCCCGTCGCTCGACCTCACGATCGACGGCACGCGGGTGTCCCTGGCGCGGGGGACGGACGTGTAAGGACGTAAGGGTCGCAGCGACGTCACGCCGGTACCGAGCGCTTCGCGCCGAGCCCGAGCGAGGCAGCTGGATCCGTGTGAGTGCGGAGGGTGGGTCGGTGAAGTCGTGCGGCGCCAGCCGGAAGAAGGATCGATCGTCGGTCAGCACGGTCGGGCGTCCCTCCCGGACGGCGAGCACCACCGCGAGCTCGCCGCCGTCCTTGGCGCGCGGCACGGCGATCACGTCACCCGGCTGCAAGGAGCGGAGCGCGGCGCGGACACCGTCCGTACGGGCGGACCGCCGCGATCGCTGATCGTCCTCACGCAGCTGCCGCGCGGCGCGCGTGATCGCCCAGTACTCGTCGAAGTCCCCGAGGTGGCACTCGAGATGTTGGCGGTACCCGGCGAGGGCCTCCCGGTCGCGTTCCTTCGCTCGCGCCAGGGCGACCACACCGCGGTCGGCCAGGAACTGGGCGAACGAGCTGTTCAACATCTCGTGCGCTTGCTCCGGCGGATAGTTCCGCACGAGGTTCACGGCCATGTTGTACGAAGGCCGGAACGAGGAGGTCAGATCGTAGGTGCGCGTCGCGGCGAGCCCCGCAACGCGCTCGAACGGCACCTGCCGTTGATAGACGACGACCGCGTGGCCCAAGGCATCGATGCCTCGACGGCCTGCACGGCCGGTGAGCTGCGTGTACTCCCCCGGAGTGACCAGCTCGTGTCGTTCCCCCTGGAACTTGAACAGGTCCTCGATCACGACGGTCTTGGCCGGCATATTGATCCCGAGGGACAGCGTCTCGGTCGCGAACACGACCTTGATCAAGCCCTCCGCGAAAAGCTCCTCGACGGTTTCCTTGAAGACCGGCAGCATCCCCGCATGGTGCGCCGCGATGCCCGCC
>JBKPRM010000255.1:0-11938 GCA_046734555.1 Actinomycetota bacterium
TGCTTAAGCCGGGCGACTTCTTCGGGGAGATGGCGTTGCTCGCGCCGGGTCCGCGTATGGCGACCGTCAAGGCGCAGTCCGACGTCGAGGCCGTGAAGATCGGCGCGGAGGGGTTCCAGTCGTTCCTGCTCGACCACCCGGCGGTGGCGCTTTCGATGATGAAGCAGCTCGTGATCCGCCTCCGAGAGGTCGAACAGCGCATCGACGCCTGGATGGCCTGACGCGTCGGCCGTCCGACCGACACCGTCGCCGATCGAACGCGCAGCCCATCGACCTATCGAGAACCTGAGCTGGGCGTGGCAGACTCCCCGGTGGGCTGGCCGGTCCTGAGGGGTGCAGGGTGACGATCCGGTACAGAAGCGTCGTCGCGGTGTTGGCAGCTGGTCTCGTCGCATCGGGACTGGCCGCGACAGCGTCGGCCGCGCCGGCCGCGCATACCGTGCGGACGACGCACGGAGCGCTCGTCGACCGCGACGGCGACGGGATCTCGGACACCTTGGACAGCCGGCTCGATCATGGCTCCCCCACCGGGCGTCACGACGTCGTCGCGACCTTCACCGATCGCGCCTCGATGCGTGGCGCGCTGCGGGCCGTGGACCACGTGTCGACGACGTTCACGCTGATCGACGGGTTCGCGGGGCGACTCACCGACGGACAGATCCGTTCCCTCGCGCGCCGGCCGGGCGTGATCCGTGTCGAGCCGAACTTCCGGGTGCAGGCCTTCGACGATGCGGCGAACAACGACTTCGGCGCAACCGGGGCGCGCACATCGTTCGGTGTCGACGGCTCCGGTGTCGAGATCTGCATCCCCGACAGCGGCGTCGACCTTGGCCACGAGCAGCTCGACTCGAAGGCGCCGATCGCGTGGCACGACTACATCAACGGCCAAGCCAACCCGTACGACGATCTCGGCCACGGGACGCACGTCGCGTCGATCGCGCTCGGCGACGGCGTGGGGACGAGCGCCGCGGCCGGCCGGATGAAAGGCGTCGCCGCGAAGGCTGCGCTGTCAGCCGTGAAGGTGATCGACGACACCGGGTTCGGCGACGACGCCGTCGCCGTCCAAGGGATCGAATGGTGCGCCGGACGCGCCTCGGTCGATGTGATCTCGCTGAGCCTCGGCTCGGACCTGCCATCGGACGGGCTCGATGCCTTGTCGCAAGCGGTCGACGCAGCCGTCGCGGACGGCAAGATCGTCGTCGCCGCGGCCGGGAACAGCGGAGACGCCCCCGGCACGATCTCCGCGCCGGGGTCGGCGACCGGCGCGATCACCGTGGGTGCGGCAGCCGACTGGTCCGCGCCGGCGACACGCAACTACGCGTCGAACGGCCCATACCTGGCGCCGTTCTCCAGCCGCGGGCCGACGATCGACGACCGGATCAAGCCCGACGTGGTCGCGCCCGGGGTCACGATCGGCGCGGCCAGGGCCGGGACCTCGACCCTGTACGCCGTCAAGAGCGGCACCTCGATGGCGACGCCGTACGTGGCCGGGATCGCCGCGCTGCTGAAGGAAGAGCAGCCCTCGTGGACCCAGGACGACGTGCGCGGGGCGATCGAGGGCACGGCATTCGACGCGGGCCCTCCCGGGAAAGACAGCGACTGGGGGGCCGGCTTGCTCGACGGCTACGCAGCCGTAGCCGAGGCCGCGGGGCTGAGCGGGTCCACGCCGTTGCCCGCGCACCAACGGTTCACGGGCACCGTGCCCGACCATGGAGGCTGGTCGAAGACGTTCACCCTCACGGCGGACCAGCTCGATGCACCGATCGCCGCAACGATCACGCTCGACGGCCACCTGGAGTGCATCCTCGACCTCGGGCCACTCGGCTGCCTGCAGTACGGGTGGCTTCCGGATCTCGAGGCCGACCTCGCCGACCCATCAGACACCGTCGTGCAGTCGAGCACGTGCTCTGCGAGCGACCCGTGCGCGTACGGGCGGCAGGAGACTCTCCAATTCCGCCCGACCGAGCCGGGGACCTACACGATCGTGGTGTACCCGGCCGGCGACGGTGACGGGTCGGGCGGGACGTTCTCCCTCGACCTCTTCACCGGACCGCTAACCGGTTCAGCCGCATTGCACGACCATGTCGGCGATCTCGACGGGTCGAGCGCGTGGGTGACGACGACCAGATGGCGCGCCAAGGCGACGATCGCGATCGAGACCGACGCGCCGGCCGCGGTTCCCGGGGCCACCGTCACCGGCACCTGGACCGGCGGGACGACGGCCTCCTGCGTGACGAACACGAACGGCCGTTGTTCGGTGATGAGGCGCTTCGGGAAGGCGAAGGCGTCGGCCACGTTCACGGTCACCTCGGTGACGTCGGCGAGCTACACGTACTCGCCGGGGGACAACCACGACCCCGACGGAGACAGCAGCGGCACAGCGATCACGATCGCGCGGCCGGCTTAACCCGAGTGGACGAGGCGGCCGGCGGCGATCGTTGCCGTCACCTTCGTGTCCGCGATCTCGTGCACGTCGCCCGCGAACGGGTTGCGATCCACGATCACCAGATCCGCGCGCTTTCCCTCCTCGATCGAGCCGGCCTCGTCGTCATGATCGACGTAGGCACTGCCGCGTGTGAACGCCGCGATCGCCTCGGCGAGCGTGATGCGCTGCGTCGCGTCGAGCACCTCGGAGTCCCGCCCGGCGCCGATCACCTGCCGGGTGACGGCCACCTGCATCTCCTCGAAGGGGTTGGGTGAGCTGACGGGCCAGTCGCTGCCCATCGCGACCACCGCGCCGCTGCGAACGACGTCACCGAACGGATAGAGATGCTCGGCGCGCGCGCCCACGTGCGGGCGCGTGAGGGTCTCGATCAACGGATCGGGACACCCCCACAGCGGCTGGATGTTCGCGACGATGCCGGCCGAGCGCAGCCGCGGGATGTCCGCCGGATCCGGCAGCTGCAGGTGCGCAACGTGGTGCCGGTTGTCGTTCCACCCGTTCGCGGCGCGAGCGGCCTCGACCGCCTCGATCGACGAGCGGACCGCCCGGTCCCCGAGCGCGTGCTGATGCACCTGGAACCCGAGCGCATCGAGCCGTCCGACCGCGTCGGTGTGCACGCTTCCCTCCACGAACTGGATGCCGCGGCCGTGTTCCTCGCCGTAGTGGCCTTCGTAAGGGGCGAGCATCGAGCCGGTCGCGCTCTCCGGACAACCGTCGAGCATGATCTTGACCGTGCGCGCGTCGAGGTTGCCGCCCGTCCCCCACTCTCGCTGCTCGACGAGGTCGTCGATCTGCTCGAGACCGCGGTGCCGGTCCCACCACAACGAGGCGACGACGCGGGCGGTTAGCTCCCCCTCGTCGGCGAGCGAGCGGTAGGCGCGCAGCAGCGGCGGCTCGACCCACGCGTCCTGCCAGCCAGTGACGCCGAGGGCGTGCAGGTATCCCTGCGCGACGCGGATCGAGGCGGACCAATCCTCGACGGAATCCGGCGGCACGTGCTCCCGCCAGAAGGTGTACGCGGTCCCCTCCTGCAGGCACCCGGTTGGTGTGCCGTCGGCGTCACGGACGTAGTAACCGTCCCACGGGTCGGCCGTCGACGCGGTGATCCCCGCGAGCTCGAGGGCACGCGAGTTCACCCACGCGGCATGCGTATCGGTATTCATCAGGTAGACGGGCCGGTCGGCGACGATCGCATCGAGGTCGCGACGGTGCGGCCCGTCCTCGCCGAACAACGGCCCATACCAACCGCCGCCGACGATCCACGGGGCGTCTGGGTGGGCCGCCGCGTGCGCCGCGATCCGATCGCGATAGTCGGCGAACGAGTGCAGGTCGTCGAGGTTGACGTGTCGTCGGATGCGGCCGGCGAACGCCGCGTGGATGTGTGCGTCCTGGAACCCGGGCAGCACGCAGGCACCCGCGAGCACCTCGGCAGCGTTCCGGACACGATCGCGAACGTCGGCTTCGCTCCCGACCGCGACGATCCGGCCGCCGCGGATCGCGACCGCCTTGGCCCAGCTTCGCACGGCATCGACCGTGTAGACGTCACCGACGACGATCAGGTCCGCCCGCTCGCTCACTGGCGGCGGACGCTATCACGCGACGCCGGGGCGCTCAGCCGATCGTGATCGGCCCGTGCATCCCGTAGTCGTAGTGCCCGGGCAGGTGGCACGCGAACTCCCACCCCGGGTCGAGCTCGCCGGGGAAGGTGTACGTCGTCTCGACGGTTGCGCCGGCCGGCACCGAGATCTCGCCGGGGCGCGGCGGATGCGAGGGCTCGGTCCCGTTCTCGTGGATCCGCTGCATGAACGCGTCGCCGACGAGGAACTCGTGGTCGATCGGGTCTTCGTTCGTCACGACGAATCGCACGGTCTCGCCGGGCGACACCTGCAGGGAGGGCAGGTCGAACCGCGAGAACCTGATGTGCACGTTCACGGTGCGGGTCGGCGGCGGCGAGGCGGCTGCGGTGGCCGCGAGCGCGGCGGCGGACAGGAGCACCGCCACCGCGGCCGCGACCCCCGTCCGCCGGCGCAGCTTCATCGTTGGGTCGCCGTGTGCTGGATCCGCCAGCGGAGTGCGAGCGCCACGAGCGCGATGCCGAACCCGAACCACAGGGCCGTCCTCGCGCTGGTCGCCGCGTCGACCGCGGTGGGCAGCTGCAGCACGTCGTAGCCCGCCGCAACGGGGTCCGGATGCCCGAAGCCGCTCGCGTCGATCGCCAGGTCGTGCACGAGCGTCGACGCCCGTGCGTCGATCTTCAGATAGGTGAACCACATCGGCGTCTGCGGGATCCACTTCGATCGCTGATCCGAACGCAGGTCGTTCATGAGCGAGTTCGAGCCCCATTCGCTCCGCTCCTGGACGATGCCCTGTTGGTTGGGGTTGTTCGTGGCGGCCTCGGCCTGCGGCAGCGTCGCGGGGGCACGGTCGGTCAGCAGGAACACGTCGGCTTGCACGAGATCTCCCGGTTCGCGACCGAGCGTGAGGATCCGCAGCGGCACCCACGGGTTGGGCGTCGGGATCACGACGTGCACCGGCGTGCTCTGACCTTCGACGATGCCCTGTTCGGCGGCCCGCTTCAGGTTGAACTTGGTCGCCATGAAGATCGGGCTCCGCTGGGCGTAGAAGTCGAGCACTTCGGGCGCGTCCGGTGGCAGGAAGAAGCCGTGCTCGCGCGCCCAGTTGCCGACCGCGACCGCGCCGCCCTTCAAGACCGTGATGTTCAAGGCGTCGACCTGGGTGCGGAGGATCACCTGTGCGTCCTCAGCGGCGAACGAGGCGGTGGCCGCAACCTGCAACCCGAACACGGGCGGGTTCACCTCCTGTTCGAGGCGCTGCAGGGTCCAGTCGCCGCCCTTGATCACCTTGGTCGGCACGCCGGGCAGTGGCGTGATCGAGCCGATCGAGCGCTTCGTCGACCCGGCGTAGCTGAACGACGTCAGGTAATGCTCGATGCCGTCGTGATAGGCGGCGAGCGTCGTGGTGCGGGTGAGGCTGATCGTGCCGTTTGGCGCCACGAGGCCGCCGCACGCGAACGCAGAGGCGGCGGAACCGAACACGACGCCCGAGACGAGGGCCGACACGACGACCGCACGGAGGATGCGGCGAGCGCCCATGGATCTCTCCTTCCCGTCGGTGATCCGCGTTGGACGCGTCGACCGACACGCGAGGTTCCCGTCGACGCGCAACTCGATGGGCTCGCCTATGCTCCGGGCCGATGCGGCTCAACCCGACCGAAGAGGATCGACTGCGCATCTTCACTGCAGCGCAACTCGCACGAGCGACACTCGATCGAGGCCTCGCGCTGAACGCACCCGAGGCGATCGCCTTGCTCTGCGACGAGATGCACATGGTCGCGCGCGCCGGCGCCTCGTGGGAGGAGGTCCGCGACGCCGGCGTGGCGCTCTCCGCGACCACGCCCGTGCTCGAGGGCGTGGCGGAGCTCACGCCGGAGATCCGCGTCGAGGTCCTGCTCGATGAGGGCACGAGACTCGTCGTGCTTCGTCAGCCCTTCGGCGCGGGCACACCCGGTGTTCGCTTCGGTGACGGCGATGTGGGGCTCGTCCCCGATCGCGAACGACGAACCCTCAGCGTGACCAACGCGGGCGAGCGGCCGGTCCGGATCTCGAGCCACTTCCCCTTCTGGGAGACGAACGCGAACCTGTCGTTCGACCGCGAGGCCGCACGCGGGTTCCGGCTGGATCTGCCCGCCGGTGACTCGATCCGATGGGCGCCCGGCGAGACGCGCGACGTCACGCTCGTCGCGCTGGCGGGAACGCCCGATGCCTGAACGGCTATCGCGCGAGGAGCATGCGCTTCGCCACGGGCCGACGGCGGGCGACCGGATCCGGATCGGCGACACCGATCTGTGGATCCGCGTCGAGGAGGACCTGACCGAACCCGCCGACCAGGCGTTGTGGGGCTACGCGAAGAACTGGCGCTCGCGCATGACCCAACACGACACCGCGACGAGAGCCTCGGAGCTCGACACGGTGATCGGGTCCGTGATCGTGATCGATCCGTTGCTCGGGGTCGTGAAGTGCGACCTGGGCATCAAGGAAGGACGGATCGTCGGTGTCGGCCGCGCCGGGAACCCCGACATCACCGACGGGGTCGACCTCACGATCGGCCCGAACACCTGGCCGATCCCGTGTCACGGACTGATCGCGACGCCCGCGGTGATCGACTCGCACGTCCACCTGCTGTCGCCGCGGCTCGTGCCCGTCGCCCTGTCCGCGGGCGTGACGACGCTCATCACGGCGGGCTTCGAGGAGCCGCCCGACCGCATGCGGAGCACCTTCGAGGCGTTCGAGCGCGCGCCGGTCAACATCGGCCTGCAGGCGAGCGCGCGCACCGACGTCGCCGGCGGCCTCGACCCGGTGATCGAGGCGGGCTCGGTGGGCCTGAAGATCCACGAGGACTGGGGCGCGTACCCGGGGATCGTCGACGCGACGCTTCGCGCTGCCGAGGCGAACGACATCGCCGTCTGCCTGCACACCGACAGCCTCAACGAGTCGACCGAGCTCGATGGAACGGTCGAGGCGATCGCCGGACGGACCGTCCACGCGTACCACGTCGAGGGCTCGGGCGGGGGGCACATCCCCGATGCGCTCGGCCTCACCCGCGTTCCCAACGTGATCTGCTCCTCGACGACGCCCACGGTTCCGTACGGGCCAGCGACCGCGGCCGAGCAGCTCGACATGAAGCTGATCGTCCACGAGGGGAACGCCGGGCTCGTCGAGGATCTCGCCGCCGCGCGCGAGTTGGTGCACCCCGCGACGATGGCGGCCGAGGGCCCGCTGCATGAGCTCGGCGCGATCCAGATCGTGAACTCCGATTCCCAGGGGATGGGTCGGATCGGCGAGACGCTTCGCCGCACGCTCCAGCTCGCCCACGTGATGAAGGCCTGGCGCGCCGGATCGGCGTGGGCGCCGACCGCTCCGCCCGTGAAGCGGACCCGTCCGGCGACGGCACCGCCCGATGACGAACCCGATGACAACGAACGCGTGCTGCGCTACCTCGCGAAGTGCACGATCGAGCCGGCGATCGTGCACGGCATCGCCGATGAGGTCGGAACCCTTGCACCGGGGCACATGGCCGACCTCGTGCTGTGGGAGGCGTCGCACCTCGGCGTGAAGCCCATGCTCGTGTTCAAGGCCGGCGTCGTCGCGTGGAGCGCGATGGGCGAGGGCAACGCGAGCGTGCACGGCGCCGAGCCGACGCGCTATGGACCGGACTGGGGTGGCTTCGGCGACGCGCCGAGCCGGCTGTCCACCACGTTCGTCTCACGCGCCGCCTTCGACGCCGGGTTCGCCTCGAACACGCGGCGCCGCGTCGTCGTCGTGCACGGCACGCGCGGACTCACGCGCGACGACCTGATCGCGAACACCGCGGCACCCGCCGGCCTGAAGTTCTCGCGGCGTGACGGCACGGTCACCGTCGACGGCACCGTGCTCGCGTGTGAGCCAACCCCCGTCGTGCCGCTTTCCCGCCGGTACCTGCTGGCATAGCCTCCACGCTCCCGGATCGAGACTACCCGTCGGCGTCGGGTGGTCGCGGCTGTTCCGACGGCGACGGGGCGCCGACGCTGACCGGCGGCTCGGCCTCCTCGATCGTGCGGCGAGGCGCCCGATGCCGCCCCGGCCGCGTCCCCGGCTCCGCGCGCGGCCGACCGGAACGCGCCCGCCAGGTCGCGACGATCAGGGCCCCGATCCCGAACACGCCCGCGAGCGTCCAGACGCCGACGTTGAGGACGGGCACCAGACCGATGGCCGCGACGATCGCCCAGCCGACGAGGAGCGCGACGGTCTTCGACCGTGGCGAGTGGATCACGAGCCGTCCGATCGCGAACGTCACCACCGTGAGACCGACGAACCACACGAGGCCGAGTCCGAGCAGCAAGGCGAGCCCGAGCGGCAGCCCGACGACGGTCGCGCCCAAGGCGACGGCCCCGATCGGCAGCCCGATCGCGAGCAACAGGCCCCACCCGGTGGCGGCGAGGGGGGCGGAGCGTGCGGCGTCAGCCGCTCGCTCCGCACCCCGGGGGGCCAGCAGAAGCATGAGCAGCCCGCACACGAGGATCGACGCCCCCATCGCGACGCTCACGAGCAGTGCGCCGAGCACGCCGACGGGTCCCGCGAGCGTGAATCCGACGTCGCGACGGACCGACCCCGCGACCTCCGCGCCGTCCGCGGCCTCCAGCCCGCCGCCGGCGAGCACGTCGCCGCTCACCTGCGCGGTGCGCCCGAGCCGGATCGGGCCGTGCAACGCGATCACGTCGCCGCCGACCTGCCCGGTCACCGTCACGGGGCCTTCGAGCACGACGACGTCGTTCTCGACCACGCCCGCGACCGACGCCGACCCCGAGAACACGACGACCTCCCCCAACACGGTGCCTCTGGGCACGATGACGTCACCGGAGAGCACGACCTGATCGGACGGTTGGACGGGCGCCGTGACCTCGGCCCGTGCCGCCGCGGGCCAGAGCGAGATCACCACGACCGCGACGGCGAGGAGCGCGCGACGGGCCACGCGAGGCATCCTATCCAGCAGTGTTCCTTGCTCGGATGGCACACTGTGCCGATGTCCTTCCGAGCCGACGGACCCAACTGGGCGATCGCGACGCCGCATGTCGACGCGACCCGGGCGGGAGCGCTCGCGTTCGAGCGTGGTGGGACGGCGATGGACGCAGCGGTGCACGCCGCGATCACCCTCGCCGTGGTCTATCCGCACATGTGCGGGGTCGGCGGCGACCTGTTCGCGTTGGTCCAGCGCTCCGACGGCGAGATGCTCGCGATCAATTCGAGCGGGAGGTCCGCGGCGGCTGCCGATCCGTCCGCGCTCGACGGTTTCGACGCGGTCCCGATCCGCGGCCCCGTTCCCATCACGGTTCCCGGTGCGGTTGCCGGCTGGCGGGCGATCCTCGGGACCGGAGGCGTCTTGCCGTGGCGCGACGCGTTCGCCACCGCGATCGAGCGGGCCGCCGACGGCCTGGCTGTCAGCTCGTCGTTGGCGGGAACCCTCGCGGAGCCTGATGCGCCCTATCGGAGCGACCCCGGTCTCGCGGCGACCTTCTTCCCCGGCGGCGCGCCGGCGGCGCTGGGGGCGACCGTCACGCAGCCGGCGCTCGCGCAGACCTTGACGGCGCTCGCCGAGGAGGGGCCCGAGGCCCTATACGGCGGAACGATCGGGAAGGCGTACGCGGAGGGCCTCGAGAGCGTCGGGGCGCCGCTCACGCTCGAGGATCTCGCGACCCATCAAGCTTCGTTGCTCGCCGCGATGCGCGTGCCGTTCCGCGATCTGCACGTGAGCGTCGTCCCGCCGAACTCGCAGGGCTTCGCGCTGCTGCAGATGCTCGCGCTGATCGAACGGCTGGACCTCGATCCCGACCTCGACGGCCCCGATGCCGGCCGTATCGCGCAAGTGATCCGTGTCGTGAACGCCGACCGCGACCGCCATCTCGCCGACGCTGAGCGCATGACGGTGCACCCCTCGACGTTGCTCGACGACGGCCACCTCGCCGCCCTCGCCGACCAGATCCGCGAGGCCCCGGCGACCCGAGCGATGCGACCCCACGGGGACACGATCGCGCTGGTCACCGCGGACGCAGCGGGCAACGGGGTCTCGTTGATCCAGAGCCTGTTCTGGGGGTTCGGGTCGGGGATCATGGAGCCGACGACCGGGATCGTCGCGCAGAATCGCGGCGCCTGCTTCACGCTCGAGGACGGGCACCCGAACCGCTTCGCGCCCGGCGTCCGGCCGTTCCACACGTTGATGCCGGTGCTCGTGCACGAGGGCGAGGAGCTCGCCGCCGTCGCGGGCACGATGGGCGGCTATTTCCAGCCGCAGGTCAACCTCCACACGATCACGCGGACATTCGTCCAAGGACAACATCCCGCCGACGCCGTCGCGGCGCCGCGATGGGTGGTGCTGGGCGCCGACGACGATCCCGACGAAGCCGTCGGGGTCGAGCCGGGCGTGCCCGACAGCACATGGCGCGCCCTCGTCGCGGCGCACGGCGCCGCGGTAACCGAGGCAGATTCGTTCGGCCACGCGCACCTGATCCGACGCACGCGCGAGGGGTTCCTCGCGGGGTCCGACCCGCGCGCCGACGGTTCCGCCGAAGCGGGCTGAACCACCGCACGCTGCACGACTGGCGCTCGGGCCCGCGCGACTGCGAGACTCTCCCGGGACGCCGAATGCCGCATCCACCGCCCGATCCCTCCGAACCGCAACTGCGCCACCTGTTGAACGACCTCGACGGCATCGTCTGGGAGTTCGACGTGACCGGCGCTGGCTGGACCTATGTGTCCGACGGCAGCAGGCGGCTGCTGGGGTACGCCGCCGACGCCTGGCGCGCCGATCCGTCGTTCCGGATCGAGCGGGTGCATCCGGAAGACCGCGAACGGCTGGAAGGCGTCCTCGCTCGCGCCGCAGCCGAGCGTGCGCCCTTCGATGAGACCTACCGGATCCGGGCTGCAGACGGCGGCTGGCGGTGGGTGCGCGATGTCGGCCACGGTGCCGAGGGGTCCCTGCTCGGGCTCATCGTCGCGACGACTCCCGCGGTCACGGTCGACCAGCCCGACGACCGGTTCCGCAGCGTCGTCGAACACCTGAACGCGATCGTCTACCTGGAGGAGATGCCGACCGCCGAACGCGCCGGGCGGATGCTCTACGTGAGCCCGCAGGTCCTCGAGCTCCTCGGATTCACCCAACAGGAGTGGATGGGCGACCCGATCGCGTGGTCCCGGCAGCTGCACCCCGAGGACCGCGAGCGCGTCCGCGAGGCCTACGAGCGCATCGAGCGCTCCGGCGCACGGTTCCAGGCCGAGTACCGGATGTACGCGCGCGACGGGTCGATCCGGTGGTTCCGCGACGAGGCCATCGTCGTGCGCGACGCCGCGGGTTCTCCCCTGTACTGGCAGGGCGTGATGTTCGACGTCACGGACGAGCGCGAGACACGCGCGCAGCTGGACGACTCCGAGGAGCGCTACCGCACGCTGGTCGAGCAGATCCCGGCGATCGTCTACCGCGAGGCGGTGCTCGGCGACGCGATGCAGGTCGTGTACATCAACACCCGGGTGGAGGAGGTGCTCGGCATCACTCCCGCGGAGTGGATCGCCGACTCGAGCGTCTGGTTCGACGCGATCCATCCCGAGGATCGCGTGCGCGTCGAGGAGGAGAACCGGCGAAGCGACGACACCGGCGGCCCCTTCCTCGTGGAATACCGGATGATCGCACGTGACGGCCGGGTCGTGTGGTTCCGGGACGAGGCGATCCTGCAGCGTGACGAGCGGGGACGCCCGGCCTACTGGCAGGGCGTGATGATGGACATCACCGCGCGCCGCGAAGCCGAGACCGGCCTCGCCGAGGCGGAGTCCCGATACCGCGCCCTCGTCGAGCAGCTGCCCGCGATCGCCTACATCGATCCGGTCGACCGGCGCGGCACCGTCTACATCAGCCCGCAGACCGAGCCGATCCTCGGATACACGCCCGAGG
>JBKPRM010000256.1:0-2798 GCA_046734555.1 Actinomycetota bacterium
CTCCCGTGCCGTCCTGGGGCGAGTCGTACCACGTGACGTACCGGTACACCTCGTAGGTCGTGTTCCCGTTGATGTACGGGTTCTGGTAGTGCTCGAGGGCGGGCGAGGCGCCCGACACCCGGACGAGGGTCTCCGGTGCCATCGAGCCACTGCCGTCTGGATCGTAGGTCTGGTTGGCGGTGTTCACCCAGTAGTCGGGGTTCGTGGTGCTGGATGAATGCGACAGCGGTGAGCTGTCCGACAGGACGAGGTTGTCGTAGTTGAGGGCGCGCGCCTCTTCCATCTGCTGATCGAGCGCGGCGCGGGAGGCCAGTCGCTGGCGGGAGAGGCCGGTGGTCTCGAGCCCGAACGTCAACGCTTGAGCGACCGTGAAGGCCCCGACGGCCATGATCGAGATCGACACCATGGCTTCGACCAGGGTGAAGCCCTCGTCTGCAGCCAGCCTGCGTCGAAGCCTCCGGAGCATATGCGTCATCGATGGACCTCCAGCCCTACCTGGAAGGTGTCGGTTGCCGGGCTCGCCGCCTTGAGGAGCCCGGAACGGCACGAAGGGCGGCCCCTCAGGGCCGCCCTTCCGCCATAGCACCTGGATCTCGTTACCAACCCAGGTTCGTTGCGGGTGCGTCGGGACCGCCGCAGTTCCCTGCCGCGTAGGCCGCCTTGTCGAACGACGTCCCGGCACTCGAGACGTCCGTCAGGTAGAAGCACTCACCCGACTTCGACAGCGCCGCCATGTTGATCGTGTCGTCGGTCGCCGTGGTGGTAGCCACCTCGAGCGAGACGTTGTTCGGTCCGGTCGAGTCGGCACCGGTGTCGTCGTAGGTGAGCGACGGCTCGGTGGCGAGCATCGAAGCGGCGTCCACGGTCGAGTAGTCGTCCGTGTCCGTGAAGATCGTCTTGGCAGCTGCCAAGGCGTTGCGGAGACCCGACTGGGCCGCCTTGTCGTTGGCCCTGTTACGGGCGCCGAGGAACGTTGGCAGAGCGATGGCGACCAGGATGCCGATGATCAGAACGACCACCATCAGCTCGATCAGGGTGAAGCCCGCGTCGTCTTCACGAACGCGCTTCAAGAGTCCCTTGAGCATTCTGCCTTCGCCTCCTTTCCGTAGAGCAGGCGCGCCCCTACAGCGCGCGTTCTCCGGAGGTTTCGGCCCCCCCGGGGGTCCCCTGAAGAGACGCGCCCGGGCCGGCGCAGAAATCATCCTTCCTGGGTAGATACCCGATATCGGGTACCGGGCAGCTCATGTGCTCCCGAGCGCGCGGCCCGCGAACCCGCGCCCGACGGAGTTTGCTGGGGCTCGGCTAGCTCGACGGGATCAGCTTGATGATGTTGAACATCGGCATGTACAGCGCCACGACGGCGGCACCGACACACCCGCCGATCACGGCGATCAGGAGCGGCTCGATCAGGGAGGTCAACGCGTCGACCGAGGCCTCGACCTCGGCGTCGTAGAACTGGGCAACCTTCTCGAGCATCGTGTCGACCTGACCGGTCTCTTCGCCGACCGCCAGCATCTGCACGACCATCGGCGGGAACACCGCGTGGTTGGCGAGCGGCTTAGCCATCGACTCACCTTCGCGGACGGAGGTCTGCACGTCCTCGACCGCGAGCGCGACGACCTTGTTGTTGACCGTCTCGACGACGATGTCGAGCGCCTGCAGGATGGGCACGCCGGACTTCAACAGCATCGCCAGCGTCGATGCGAATCGGGACAGTGCCACCTTCTGGAACAAGGTCCCGAAGATCGGCACGCGGAGCTTCCCACGGTCGACCATCGCGCGGCCCGGGGGGGTCTTCTTCCAACGCCGGAAGAAGAACCGGAACACGAGGGTGCCGATGAGCACGATGTACCAGAACTTCTTGAAGACGTTCGACGCGAACAACAGGACCCTCGTCGGCAACGGCAGCGATCCGCCCAGGGATGCGTAGATCGACTGGAACTGCGGGACCACGAACAGCAGCATCGCGCTCATGATCAACACCACGAGCGCGACGACGGCCACCGGGTACGTCATCGCCGACTTGATCTTGCCGCGCAGCCGGACCTCGTTCTCGATCATGTCCGCGAGGCGCAGGAGCACGTCGTCGAGCGATCCGCCCGTCTCTCCCGACTTCACCATCGCGACGAACAGATCGTTGAAGACCTTGGGGTGTTTGACCATCGCGCCCGACAGCGAGGCCCCCTGCTCGACGTCGGTGCGGACCTCGCCCAGGACGCGCGCGAGCTCCGCGTTCTCGGTCTGCTCGGCCAAGATCGCGAGCGCGCGCAGGATCGGCAGGCCTGAGTTCACCATCGTGGCGAACTGCCGCGAGAAGACCGCGAGCTCCTTGAGCTTGACCTTCTTCTTGGTCAGCTCGATGTTCATGCCGCGGCTCTGCTTGCCGACCTCCAGCGGGACGAACCCTTGCTCGCGCAGGCGCGCGAGGACGAGCGCCTCGTTGTCCGCGACGATCGTGCCGTTCAGGACGTTCCCGCCCTTGTCGCGCGCCTTGTAGGTGTAGGTGTCGGGCATCGCTCAGCTCCTCACATACCGCCCGAGCTGGCCCAGCCGCCCGATTCCGACAGCTGCCCGAGATCGTTGGGGTCGTTGTAGGTCGTCGCGCCCGCGTACGCCGAGAGACCGCCGGTCGATCCGATCAGCCGCTGCAGCTCCTCGGGGTCGTGGCAACGCTCGAACGCCATCTGCTGGTTGATGCGGCCCGCCTTAACGTGGGACGCGAGCGACATGTCCATCGTCTGCATCCCGTAGCGCCCGCCGGCCTGCATCGCGGAGTAGATCTGGTGCACCTTGCCCTC
>JBKPRM010000257.1:0-3433 GCA_046734555.1 Actinomycetota bacterium
GAACTACACCGACGCGTGGGGCAGCCGCTGCTCCGGCTCACGTTCGACTTCCACGACAACGACCGGCACCTGTACGCGTACATCGCGGACAAGTCACGCGAGATCTTGAACGCGATGCACCCCGACGAGATCCCATACCACGCGCCGACGCTCGACCCGTACCGCATCGACGTGTATCAGACGACCCATATCACCGGAGGCGCGATCATGGGCACCGACCCGGGCAACTCGGTGGTCAACCGTTACGGACAGGTGTGGGACACCCCGAACGTCTTCGTCACGGGCGCAGCGCAGTATCCGCAGAACCCCGGCGCCAACCCGACGGGTACCCTCGCCGCGCTCGCGTACATGGCGGGCGACGCGATGGTCGAGCGCTACTTCGACGCGCCGGGGGAGCTGCTCGTCTGAGCGCTCATGGCAGCACGAGCACGCGCTGCACCGCAGGCAGGCCGGCAGCGGCCCGCTCCCACGTGGCGCCGAGGTCGAACGACGCGTAGACGTCGCCGTCCGAGGTGCCGAACGCAACGAGCGGCCCGTCGGGCGGCGCGTCGAGGCAGTGGCTGTCGACGTTGTCGGGGAACGCGGCGGGAAGACCTTCGCGGCAGCGGACGAGCGGGCCGCCGTCGAGCGGGCCTCGGTAGACGGCCGCATCCCCGCCGCGTGGCCCGCGCGACGCCGACACGAACACCGTGTCGTCGAGGACCGCCACCGCCCGTGCGTAGACGTGCTCGAGGCCGTCCGTTCGTTCGTCCCAGGTCTCGCCGCGGTCGCGGCTGACCGCGAGCCCGCCGGCGCACGCGGCGAGCACGAGGTCCTCCGTCGTGGTGACCTGGTGCACGTCGGCGTCGATGTCGATCGTCGGCACCCACGTCCTGCCGGCATCGGTCGTGTGGACGATCCCGCCGACGTGCACGTTCACGAAGACGTGCTCGTCCCATTCGGAGAACGAGCGCGTGTCGGGTGGACCACCCCATGGCGTGTACCAGGTCTCGCGCCCCTCCACGCGATCGAAGGCGTCGATGTAGGCGAGCGCGCCGTCGACGTGCTCCAGCAGGTGGGCATCCGAGGTCCCGATCAGCCACCGGTCGGTGAACGCCATCGCCGTCGCGCGAAGCCCCTCGACGGTGGCGACCTGGTGCCAGCCACCGTCCGCGCGGTGCCAGATCTCGTTGCTGTCGACGATCGCGCGGAGGTCCTCGCCGGAGGTCGCGAGGAACGACACCGATCGGCCGGGCAACTCCACGCTGATCTCACCGTCCCGAAGCACGTGCAGTCCTGCTCGCGTGCCGACCCAGATCTCCACCATGCCCCGATGTTCGCACCGACCCGTCGAACGGGGGACTGGCGGAATCGAACAGGTGTTCTATCGTGGTGAGCCCATGGCGAACGATCAGCTCTTCGAGCTCGCCCGGCGGACCGTCGATACCCCGGAGTTCCGGGGGATCGAGTTCATCGAGGTCGAGGCGAAGTCGGTGATCAACAAGGTGCCGGCCGCCTCACGCGTGCCCTTCGACTACACGATCAACCCGTACCGAGGGTGCAGCCACTCCTGTGTCTACTGCTTCGCTCGGCCGACGCACACCTTCTTGGACATGAACGCCGGTCGAGATTTCGAGTCGAAGATCGTCGTGAAGGTGAATGCGCCGGAGGTGCTGCGGCGCGAGCTCGCGAAGAAGTCGTGGAAGGGCGATCACATCGCGATGGGGACGAACACCGATCCCTATCAGCGCGCGGAGGGCAGGTACCGGCTGATGCGCGGGATCATCGAGGCACTGCGCGACGCGCGGAACCCATTCTCGATCCTCACGAAGGGCACGTTGATCCTGCGCGACATCGATCTGCTGCTCGAGGCGGCTGCGCACGCCGAGGTCTCGGCGGCGTTCTCCATCGGCACGCTCGACGAGCAGGTCTGGCGCGAGACCGAGCCCGGCACGCCCAGCCCGAGGGCCCGCGTCGACGCGCTGCGCCAGCTGGTCGACGCCGGCATCCCGACGGGCGTGTTGGTCGCGCCCATCCTGCCCGGCATCTCCGATCGTCCCGAGCAGCTCCGCGAGGTGGTCGAGGCGGTGCTCGACGCGGGCGCGAGCTACGCGTCGCCGATCATGCTGCATCTGCGTCCCGGTGTCCGCGAGGAGTTCATGCCCTGGCTCGCCGAGCTGCATCCCGAGCTCGTCGAGCGGTACGAACAGCTGTACCGATCGTCCGCGTACGGCGCGAAGACCGAGCGGGAGGCGATCTCGAAGCGGGTGCACGGGTCCGCTCGGGCGTACGACGGTCCGCGCCGGGCGGCGACCCATCGGTTCAGGGGCACCGCGACCAAGCGACCCGAGCCGAAGGTCGAGCAGCAGCGGCTCTGGTGATCAGCGGCGATCCTCGTCGAACGAGACGTCGACGTCTTCGTCGCCGCGACGCTCCTCTTGCCCGGCCGAACGGCGAAGCGCGAGGCGATCGGCGCTCGTCATCTCTCCCCGCAGCGAGCGCGGCCAGAGACGGTTCGAGATGACCACGTTCGTGACCGCTCCCAGCAACGCGATCTGCGCGCCGAGGTAGATCCATCCGAGCAGGCCGATCACGACCGCGAACGTGCCGTAGATGTGGCCCGACGACGAGATGCGATCCGACACGAGCCAGCCGCCGATACTGAAGAGGATCGTCCAGGCGATGCCGGCGAGCGCAGCGCCCGGCGCGACCTGTCGCCAGGTCACGTCGGCCGTCGTGAGGACGCGGTAGCCGAGCGCGAAGAACAGGACGTTCACGATCGCGGAGACGGCGACACCGACCGCGATGTTCGCGGCGCCCGCCAGGCCGGTGATGAACGTGATCGCTGCGGTGGCCACGATGAATGCGGCGAGCACGAGCAGCGTGAGCAGCGCTATACCGATCGACTTCGGCGTGCCGGGTCGGCGCTTCCGCGGCACGTCCCAGACCGTGTCCATCGCGTGCTGCGCCGCTCTGATGCCGCCGATGCCGGCCCAGATCGCCAGCACGAGACCCACCACGACCGCGAACCCCGAGCCTTGGATCGACCCCACGTTGTTCCGGAGCTCTTCCCCGACCACCGGGAACTGTGAGAAGGCTGACCCGAGCACCCTGGCCTGGAGATCGGGTTGATCCTGCAGCAGGTAGCCGCCGACCGAAGACAGCACCAGCAACAGCGGGAACACCGAGAAGAACCCGTAGTACGCGAGCGTCGCCGCCAGGTTGCCGACGTCGCTCTCGCCGTACCGCTTGACGACCGCGAACGGGATCGACGACCAGGCGCGTCGCCTCTGATACCGATCGACCGCGTCGAGCACCGTCCCCAGCTCCACCGCCGAGAGGTTCCCTCGATGCACCTCGCCGAAACCGAGCGCCGGCTGCCTGCAGGTTCTGGTGAGCGACGACCCCGCGCACCCGGCCTCGTGCCTGCTGGTCCCTTCGGCCGATCGATGAC
>JBKPRM010000258.1:0-4741 GCA_046734555.1 Actinomycetota bacterium
CCCGTCGCCGCCAGGCCGATCAGCGCTCCCCGCCGCGTGCCATGGCGCCTGCTCTCCTCGTGCACCCTGGTCATCAGGAAGATGTTGTAGTCGACGCCGAGCGCGACCAGGAACACGAAGGCGAACAGCGGGATCACCGGATCCGACCCGGCGAAGTGGAAGACGTGGTTGAAGACCAGGGCGCTCACGCCGAGCGTGGCCGCGAACGACAGGACGACGGTTCCGGCCAGGAGCAGCGGGGCGACCAGCGCGCGCAGCACCAACATCAGGATGACGACCACCACGACCAGCACGATCGGCACCACCAGGTTGCGGTCGCGCCGGGCGGCACGCTGGGTGTCGAGGTTGATCGCGCTGCCGCCGCCGACCAGTCCGTCCGCTCCCGGGATGGCGTGCACGGTCGAGCGTAGCCGGTCGACGGTCGCGAACGACGCCTGGCTGTCGGCGCTGCTCGTGAGGGTGCCCTCGACGTAGCTGACGCCGTCCCGCGTCACGGGCGTGCCGACGGCGGTGATCCCCGGGGTCCCCGTCAGGGCGGACCGCAGCCGCGGCGCGGCCGTGGCCCGGCCGACCACCTGGACCGGGTCGCCGGCGCCGGCCGGGAAGTGCCGGTCGAGGGCCCGCTCCCCGGTCACCGCCTCGGGTCTGGTGCGGAACACGTCCTTGCTCTGGAGCACGTCGTCGGCTCGCAGGCCGGTCACCCCGACCGCCATGACGCCGAGCGCGACGGCGGTCACCAGCCACACGGCCCGCGGCCGGCGGGCGATGCGCGCGCCGATGCGCGCCCAGACACCGTGCTCGGTCGGCTCGGGCGAGCCCAGGGCCGGCCGGACCGGCCAGAACACCCAGCGGCCGAAGATCACCAGCAGCGCGGGCAGCAGGGTGAGCATCACGCCGAGCCCCACCGCGACGCCGATCGCGGTCACGGGCCCGAGGCTCTTGATCGAGCTGAGCTCGGCCACCAGCAGGCACAGCAGGCTCAGGATCACGGTGGAGGCGCTGGCGATGGTCGCGGGTCCGGCGCGACGCAGCGCCTCGGCCATGGCCGCGTGCCGGTCGCCGTGCGGCGGAGCTCCTCGCGGTAGCGGGCGATCAGCAGCAGCGCATAGTCGGTGCCGGCCCCGAACACCAGCACCGTCAGGATGAACGCGCTCAGGTCGTTGACGACCAGGCCGGCGTGGCGGGCGAGCAGGTAGATCACGGCCTGCGCCGTGGTCAGGGCGACAGCCACACAGATCACCGGCAGCAGCCACAGCACGGGGCTGCGGTAGGTGAGCAGCAGGATGACGATGACGATCGCGGCCGTGCTGTACAGCAGCGTCGAGTCGATGCCCTCGAGCACGTCGTCGAAGGCGGCGGCGTAGCCGGCCGGACCGGTGACGTACGCCCGCAGGCCGCCGTCCCCGTCGCGGGCGATCGCGCGGAGCTGCCTGACCGCCGGGGTGGTCGTGTCCGAGCCGTTGCTGCCCACCCTGATCGGGACGACCACCTGGAAGGCCGCGCCGTCGCTGGCCAGGGTCGGACCGACGACCCGGCCGCCGATGCCGTCGATGCCGGCGAAGCGCCGCACGTCCTCGGCGACCTTGGCCCGATCGGCCGTGGTGACCCCGCCGCCACGCTCGTACACCACCAGCGCGGGGACCGTACCGGCCGGGGTGAACCGCCTGGCCAGCTCGACCACGCGGGTGGACTCGGCGTTTCTGGGCAGCGAGTCGGACGGGTCGTTCTTCTCGGCGCCCTGGAGCCTGCCCGCGAGCGGCCCGGCGACCACGAACACGACGACCCACGCGGCGAGGACCGCCCATTTCGTCCAGCGCCCGCACGGAAACCCCGGGATACCACGCGTCCGGTTCGTGCTCGGCGGGCTGCGCCGACCGGTCGTCGCGTGGGATGGCTCCTCGGTCATGCCCGCCAGCCTAGGCAGCAGCCGCAGCGCCGACATCGGTGGGATCACCGATGGGGTACCTAGCCGACCGGCTTCGGCAGCCCGCGGCCGTGGTACGTTGCTCGTCACGATGGCCAGACCCACGCGACGGTCGGGCAACCTACCGGCCGAGGCGTCGAGCTTCATCGGCCGCCGCCGAGAGCTTGCGGAACTTCGGAAGAAGCTGGCCGCGGCCCGCCTGGTCAGCCTCGTCGGGCCGGGTGGTGTGGGCAAGACCCGCCTGGCGGTCCGGATCGCGACCGATCTCGCCCGTGGCTTCCCGGGCGGCGCGTGGATGGTCGAGCTCGCGGAGGTTCGGGATCCCGCGCTGGTCGGCAATGCCGTGATGGCGGCCCTGGGCCTGCGCGACCAGACCGCGACCGAGCCGCTCCCCCTGCTGCTCTCGTATCTGCGGGACAAGGAGCTGCTGCTGGTGGTGGACAACTGTGAGCACCTGCTCGCGGCGGCCGGCCGGCTTGTGACCGACGCCGTCCGCGCCGCACCAGGTGTGCGGGTGATCGCCACCGGCCGCGAGCCGCTGTCGGTGCCGGGTGAGCACGTGATGCCGGTCCCACCGCTCGAACTGCCTCCTGGTGACGCGGCCGAGCCCCTCGCCCGGCTGCGGGAGAACGAGGCGGTCATGCTGTTCACGGAGCGGGCGGCGGCGGCATCGGGCACGTTCGAGCTGACCGCCTCCAACCAGGCGACGGTCGTGGAGCTGTGCCGCCGGCTCGACGGTCTGCCGCTGGCGATCGAGCTGGCGGCGGTCAGGACGCGAGTCCTCACCGTGGAGCAGATCCTCGATCGCCTGACCGACCGGTTCGGTCTGCTGACAGGCGGAAGCCGAGCCGCGCTGCCTCGTCACCAGACCCTCCGGACCACGATCGACTGGAGCCACGCGCTGCTGGGGGACGGCGAGCGGGCGCTCCTGCGGCGGCTCAGCGTGTTCGCCGGCAGGTTCACCCTGGAAGACGTCGAGTCGGTCGGTGCCGTCGGCGACGTTGCGCCGGCGGATGCCCTGGACCTGCTGTCGTCGCTGGTCGACAAGTCCCTGGTGATGAAGGACGACGCCAGGGGCCGTGCCTGCTATCGACTGCACGAGACGATGCGCGAGTACACCCGCCTCAGGCTCCGGGAGGCCGGCGAGGAGGACGTCGTCGAGCTGCGCTGCGCCGACTACTACGTGTCCAGGTGCCGGCGATCCGCCGGGCAGGCACGGTTCGGACTTCTCGCGTGGTTCGAATGGATGGAGCTGGAGATCGACAACGTCCGCTCGGTCCTGCAGCGATGCCTGCTCCACGCCGACGTCCGACGGGGACTCGATCTCGCCTGCTCCCTCGGCTGGTACTGGATCACACGCGCCACCACCGAGGGGGTCCGGTGGCTCGACGGGCTGCTCGTGCTCGCGTCGGCGCACGGCACGCCGGCGGTAGGCGGATGGCCGTACTTCATCCGTGGGTTCCTGTCCGTGCTGCAGAGTGATCCGGCGGCAGCCAGGCCAGCGCTCGAACGGGCGGTGAGCGTGGCTCGAGCGGCAGGGCAACGCAGCCTGCTGTCGCAGGCGCTCTCCATGGCGTCGGTGGCCGCGAACATGGGCGGTGATGGCGCGGCCGCCAGGCGCCTGCTCGATGAGGATCTCGCCGTGACCAAGGGCCTCGACGACGTCGCCGCCACCGTCGGGCTCCTCCAGGCGCAGGCGATCAACGGCTTGTTCGAGGCCGACCTCGAAGCGGTCAGGGCCGCGTCGTCAGAGGGCGTCCGTCTCAGCCGGGAGGCAGGTGATCTGTACGCCCTGGAGATGATGCTGATGAACCTGGGCTCGGCCACGCTGATGGCCGGTGATCTCGACCAGGCGCGGCCGCTGTTCGCGGAGGCCTTGCGAATCGGCAGCGAGATCGACGATCGGGTGGGACCGTACTGCCTGCTCGACGCGTTGGGCTGCCACGCCGCCAGCTCCGGCCGGGCGCGGCTCGCGGCGCAGCTGCTCGGGGCCGCCGATACCGTTCGAACCGAGGCTGGCGCAACCCTCATCGCGATCCTGGCTCCGCTGCTGGCCCAGGCCGAGGCGTCGGCGGTCGCGGCGCTCGGGGCGTCGAGATTCGAGGCCGAGTTCGACGCCGGGAGGCTCCTGAGCCGGGACGCGGCGATCAGGATGGCGCTCGGCGAGCCGGCTCGCGTCGCCGCCGCGTCCTCAGGCGATGCTGGCACGGCACCACTCGGGAAGCGGGAGGCCGCCGTCGCACGGCTGGTCGCCGACGGTCTGAGCAACAAGCAGATCGGGGCGCGGCTGTTCATCTCCGAACGGACCGTCGACAGCCACGTGCGCAACATCCTGAACAAGCTCGGCTTCAACTCACGGGCCCAGATCGCCGGCTGGATGGCGTCGGACCGGTAGCGGCGGCCGCCACCTCGACACCCACGACGCGAGGACGCCACCCGTCGGCCGGTCATCGCGAGGACCACTGGCGGCAGGTCGTCGTAGACTGCTGGACATGCTGCTGCCTCGCAGCGTGTTGGAGGGTGGTCCGGTGACGACCCAGCTCGGTGACCTTCTCGACGAGGCGCGGCGCCGGACCTTCGTGGGCCGCCGGGACGAGCTGGCCAGCTTTGGCGACGCCCTCGGAGGCCGGTCGCCCCGGCGGGTGCTGCTCATCCACGGCCCGGGAGGCATCGGCAAGACCACGCTGCTGCTGGAGTTCCGCACCCGGGCGCGGCACGCGGGCCGGAGGGTGGTGCTGCTCGACGGCCGGGAGATCGACCCCTCGCCGGAGGGATTCGAGCACGCCGTCCTCATCGGGCTCGGCGAACGGGCCGGCG
>JBKPRM010000259.1:0-3658 GCA_046734555.1 Actinomycetota bacterium
GGCGAAGCGTCTTCGGAACGCTCATGACCAGCGCGCCGTGCCCGACCTGTGACGGCACGGGCCAGGAGATCCCGGATAAGTGTGAGACCTGTTTCGGCAGCGGCCGGGTCCGCATGCCCGCAGATGTCGCGCTCGAGATCCCGGCGGGCGTGTCCGACGGGATGGAGCTCCGCGTCTCGGGGTCCGGGCACGCGGGCGTCGCCGGTGGTTCTGCCGGCGACCTGTACGTGCACCTGGAGGTCGATCCATCCGATTCGTTCGAGCGGCGGAGCCAGGATCTGTACGCGGTGCTCGACATCACGATCACGCAAGCCACGCTCGGCGCCGACGTCACCGTTCCCGGGCTCGAGGGCCACGAGACGATCCACGTGGAGCCAGGCACGCCCTCGGGCACGGTCGTGCGGTTGAAGGGCAAGGGCGTGCCGAACCTGCAGCGGCGGGGGCGCGGCGACCTGTTCGTCACGCTGCACGTCGTGACCCCGACGGACCTCTCCAAGCAAGAGCGCAAGCTGCTCCAGCAGCTCGCCGAGCTGCGGGGCGAGGCGAAGACGGCCGAGGCGACCCTGCGTCGTCCCGGGTATTAGGCTCGCGGACATGTCCGACCCGACCTGCATCTTCTGCAAGATCGCGGCGCGCGAGGTCCCCGCCGAGATCCTGCATGAGTCGGACCGCGTCGTGGCGTTCCGCGACACCGATCCCCAGGCGCCGACGCACGTGCTGCTGATCCCCAAGGAGCACATCGCCTCGCTCGCCGACATCGAGGATCGCCACGGCGACCTGCTCGCCGACGTCGCGCAGGCGGCGACGCATCTCGCCCGGACCGAGGGCATCGACGAGTCGGGCTGGCGTCTGGTGACCAACGTGGGTCGGGGTGCGGGCCAAAGCGTTTTCCACCTGCACTTCCACCTGCTCGGCGGGCGCCCGATGACCTGGCCACCGGGCTGAGACGGAGTACCATGGGGGACGGCCGTCTACGGACGGCCATCGTCATCCGAGCAGGAGGGAAGGGGCTCCGCCCCCGGATCGATAGAGCACGTGGCGACCGCCACCACACAAGTGAAGATCCTCGTCCCGGGTCACCAGTCGATGGTGACCCTGCTCGGCCAGCGCGACGCGTTCCTGAAGCAGATCGAGTCGTCGTTCTCCGCCGACGTCCTGGTCCGTGGCAACGAGGTCACGATCACCGGTCGCGCGGACGTGACGGAGCAGGTCGGCCGCGTCTTCGAGGAGCTCCTGGAGCTGCTCGAGCAGGGCTACGAGCTGACCGACGACGGGGTGCGCCAGACGATCGCGATGGTCACCGGCGCGCCCACCGAGATGGACGACGACGACGTGCCACGGCCGTCCGAGGTGCTGGGCGACAGCCTCCTGTCGGCGCGCGGCAAGAAGATCGCGCCCAAGACCTTCGGGCAGAAGCGCTACGTCGATGCGATCCGCCGTTCGACCGTGACGTTCGCCATCGGTCCCGCCGGCACCGGCAAGACGTACCTCGCCGTCGCGGTCGCGGTCCGTGCCCTCCAAGAACGACAGGTATCCCGCCTGATCCTCACGCGGCCCGCGGTCGAAGCCGGTGAACGGCTCGGATTCCTCCCCGGCACCCTCTACGAGAAGATCGATCCGTACATGCGACCGTTGTACGACGCGCTGTACGAGATGACGGGTCCGGACACGCTGCCGCGTCTGATGGAGCGAGGGGTCGTCGAGGTCGCACCGCTGGCGTTCATGCGTGGCCGCTCGTTGAACGACGCGTTCATCATCTTGGACGAGGCACAGAACACGACGCCGGAGCAGATGAAGATGTTCCTGACCCGCCTGGGGTTCGGTTCGAAGGCGGTGGTGAACGGCGACGCGACGCAGGTCGACCTGCAAGGCGGGGCCAGTGGCCTCGCGCTCGTCGAGTCGATCCTTGCGGATATCGACGGGATATCCTTCGTGCATCTCGGCGGCAAGGACGTGGTTCGCCACCAGATCGTGCAGGAGATCGTGGAAGCCTATGGGCGCTTCGGTCAGGCCTCGCTGCCGGCCGATGATTGAATCCACATGACCGACGGCGACAAACCTCCGTCCGAACCGGCGGTCCTGATCAGCGACCGCCAACACACGCCGCTCGACGAGCCGGGCCTCGTCTCGTTGGCGCGAGCGACGCTGCTCGGCGAAGGGCTCAGCGACGTCGAGCTGTCGGTCAGCTTCGTCGAGGAGCCAGAGATCGAGGATCTGCACGTGCGCTACATGGACGAGCTGGGCCCGACGGACGTCTTGAGCTTCCCGCTCGACGACGTCGACGAACATGGCCGGCGGCTGCTGGGTGACGTCGTGATCGCGCCCGCGGTGGCGGCGCGGAACAACCCGACCGACCCCGAGACCGAGCTGCGGCTCCTGCTCGTCCACGGGATCCTTCACCTGCTCGGGTACGACCACGAGGCCGACGCCGAGAAGGCCGAGATGTGGGCCCGGCAGGAGCGGTACAGCGGGGTGCAGGCTCCATGACGTCCAGCGATTACCTGTCGTTGTTCGTGGTGTTCCTCTCGATCGTCGGGACGGGCTTCTTCGCGGCGTCTGAGGTCGCGATCACACGTATGAACCGCGTCCGTGCCCTGCGGCTCCGGGAAGAGGAACGGCGCGGCTCCAATCAGCTCGTCCGGATCGTCGAGAATCCCGCCCCGCACCTGAACGTCGTGCTGTTCCTGACGCTGCTGTTCACGATCGGCGGCACGACCGTCGCGACATCGTTCGCGGTGCGCCATTTCGAAAGCGCCGGCGAGCTCATCTCGACGGTCGCGATGACGCTGTTGCTGTTCGTCTTCGCGGAAGTGACGCCGAAGACGTTCGCGATCACGCGCACCGACACCGTCGCGTTGTTCATCGCGACGCCGATCGGGTTCCTCGGCCGGGTGCTGGGGCCGCTCGCGAACGCCCTGCTGAAGGTCGCGAACGTCCTGATGCCCGGCAAGGGCCTGAAGGAGGGCCCCTACATCACCGAGCAGGAGCTTCGCGCCTCGGCCGAGGTCGCCTCGAGCGAGGGCGAGATCGAGGAGGAAGAGAAGGAGCTGATCCACTCGATCTTCGAGTTCGGCGACACCATCGCCCGCGAGGTCATGGTGCCGCGCCCCGACATCGTCGCCTGCGAGGACACGTGCTCCCTCCGCGACATCCAGACCTTGATGCTCGAGCACGGCTACTCGCGGATCCCGGTCTTCCACGAGGACATGGACGACGTCGTCGGCATCGTCTTCGCCAAGGACGTGCTCCGGGCGCTGCACAACGGACAGATCGATGCGCCGCTCGCCGACATCGTCCGCCCGGCGCACTTCGTCCCTGAGTCGAAGAAGGCCGCGGACCTGTTGAAGGAGATGCAACAGGAGAAGTTCCACCTGGCGATGGTCGCCGACGAGTACGGCTCGTGTACCGGTCTCGTCTCGATCGAGGACCTGCTCGAGGAGCTCGTCGGCGAGATCACCGACGAGTACGACGTGGAAGAGCCCGAGATGGTGCCGCTCGGCGACGGCGTCTACCGCGTCTCGGGCAAGACCTCGATCGACGACGTGAACGAGTTGCTCGACGTGGAGCTCCCCGACGACGGCTGGGATACCGTCGGCGGTCTGGTACTCGACATCTTCGGCAAGATCCCCGATGCCGGGGACGAGGTGAACTTCCAGGG
>JBKPRM010000260.1:0-7062 GCA_046734555.1 Actinomycetota bacterium
CGCTCGGTTCGCGGCTCGACGCGACCTTCCACTCGTCACGCGTCTCGCGTACGGCATCGGTGTCCTGGATCAGCGCGCCGCCCGGCAGCGTGCGGACGTCCCAGCCCGCCGGCTGGATCACCGGCGCACGCACGAGGCGGAGGTTCTGCCGCTCGCCGAACGCCGCGAGTGCCTCGCCGGTGAAGCTCGGCGCGACGACGACCTCGGTGAATATCTCACGCATCGCCGACGCGGCCGACCCGTCGCACTCCCCATGGAAAGCCACGACGCCGCCGAACGCGCTCACCTCGTCGCACGCGAACGCGCCGCGATACGACGCGGCCACGTCCTCGAGCGCCGCGGCACCGCACGGGTTGTTGTGCTTCACGATCACGCAGGCGCCCTCGGGAAGACCGAGCGCAAGGTCGTAGGCGGCCCACGCGTCGAGCCAGTTGTTGAACGACATCTCCTTGCCCTGGAGCACCTCGGCGCCGCCGAGCACGCCCGGCCCCCGGGGGGTCGCGAACAACGCGCCACGCTGGTGCGGGTTCTCGCCGTAGCGGAGATCGGCGACCTTCTCGTAGGCGAGGCCGACGAACCCGGGCAGCGCGTCGCCGTCAGCCTGTTGTGCGGCGAACCACTCCGCCACCGCCGCGTCGTAGGCGGCGGTGTGCGCGTACGCCTCCGCGGCGAGCGCGAACCGGGTGGCGCGCGTGATGCCGCCCTCGAGGCGGAGCTCCTCGACGACCATGTCGTACCGGCTCGGGTCGACGACGACGCCCACCGACTCGAAGTTCTTCGCGGCCGCACGAACCATAGCCGGCCCTCCGATGTCGATCTTCTCGATCGTGTCCTCGAAGCCCGCGCCTGCGGCGACCGTCTCCCGGAACGGGTAGAGGTTCACCACGACGAGATCGAACGGCTCGATCCCGTGCTCCGCGATCTGGGCGATGTGGGCAGGGTCACGCCGGTCCGCCAGCAGGCCCGCATGGATCGCGGGGTGCAGCGTCTTGACGCGACCGCCGAGCATCTCGGGGAACCCCGTCACGGATGCGACGTCGGTGACGTCGATACCCGAGTCGCGCAGGGCCGCCGCCGTGCCGCCGCTGGACACGAGCTCGACGCCCATGGAGCTGAGCGCACGTCCGAACTCGACGATGCCTCCCTTGTCGGAAACGGCGAGCAGCGCGCGGCGGACCGCTCGCGTGCTCATGACTCGGCCTCGACCCGCACATGGCGGCCGTCCACCCGGAGCCGGTCGTCGAGCAGCGCACGGACCGCCTTCGGCAGCAGGCGGTGCTCCGCGTCGTGGATCCGGATCTCGAGCGAATCCCGATCGTCGTCCGCGCGGATGTCAACGGCCTCCTGCATCACGATCGGGCCGGAGTCGACCCCCTCGTCGACAAGATGGATCGTGACCCCGGTGACCTTCACCCCCGCAGCCAGCGCGTCCGCCACCGCGTGCATCCCGGGGAACGAGGGCAGCAGCGCCGGGTGGACGTTGAGCCAGCGATGCCGCCAGCGATCGACGACGGGCGTGCCGAGCAGGCGCATGTAGCCGGCGCTCACGATGGCGTCGATCCCTCGCTGCGTCAGCGCGTCCGCCACGGCCTCCGACAACGCCCGCAGGTCACCGCTCGGCTCGATCACGAGCGTCTCGACCCCTGCCTCGCGCCCGCGTTCCAGCGCGCGCACGCCGTCTCGGTCGGAGAGCACGAGCGCGATGTGTGGCCGGATCGCCCGATCGTCGAGCAGCGCTTGCAGGTTCGTGCCGGATCCGGACACCAACACCGCGACACGACCACCCATCGAGGGACGTCATGCTAGCGAAGGCGCAGGCCGGCGGCGGTAAGCTGACACGTCCACACCGACCGGCGGAGGCCAACCGTGAAGAAGTGCCCCTACTGCGCGGAAGAGATCCAAGACGAGGCGATCAAGTGTCGCTACTGCCAAAGCGACCTCACGGTCCCGCCCCCGTCGAGCGCCGCGCCGGGCGAACAGAGCACAACGAGCGCACCGCAGGCGACGGCCCCGTCCCCAACCGCGAGCGAGCCTCCGGCGACCGCCTGGCCCGGCTCCTCGAGCGGATCGATGACTGCCACCGGGGCGACCCCCGCGGCCACCGGCGGGTCGGCACCGGCCGCGGGACCCGCGACCGCGCAGAAGTACACACACTCGGGCTACCGGTACGTGCTCGGGTACGGCCCCGACTTCTTCGGCATCTGGAGCCGTGAGAACCCCTCCGTGCCGTCCGAGCGCTACCCGCGCACGGACCAGGGGTGGCGCGACGCATGGACCAAGTTCGCCTCGCTCGAGCCCAACCACATGCCCGTCCCCGATGCGGCGACGGGAGCGACGACGACGGGCGTGTCGGCGCCGCAGCTCCAGATGGCAGACGGCGACACCGCGGTGCTGCAGTACACGCACAGCGGCACGCGATACCTGCTCGGCTACGGGCAGACCTTCTTCGGGATCTGGGACCGGCAGAACCCGTCCGCCCCCGTCGAGCGGTTCGCTCGCGACGACACGGGGTGGGCGAACGCTTGGCGGCGGTTCACGCAGATCGAGACGAACTTCAGCGAGGTCGCTCCCGGGCAGTGAGCGTCGCGGGCCAGACAACGGTGCCGCCGACCGTGCCACCGATCACGCCCCACGCGAGCGCCAGCGCCCCGGCGAGGATCGGTGAGGTGCCGATCGTGATCTCGCCGGCGCGGCCGAGACCCCATGTCGGCACCGTGATCGACGCGGCCCAGACCGCCACGGCACACAGCACGGCGTAGACGACGCCCGACAGGGCGCCCCGGAGGGCCCCCTCCGCGCGGGCGGCTCGGCCCGCGGCCGCCCGGCCGCCGATCACGGTCGCGGCCGCCGGCACGAGCCACCACCCCGCGAACCACCACGGGAACCGGGCGACGTCCGGCCCGTTCGCGCCGAGCACCGCCGCGACGAATCCGCCTGCGGCTCCTTCGGCGTGCACACCCTCGCGGGTGACCTCGATCTCACCGTCCGGCCCGAGGACGAACATCGTCGTCGCTCCCATCGACGTGGCGAGCACCAGCGCCGAACCGTTCGGAGCGAGCAACGCCTGCTGCACGATCGCGGCCGCGCCGACCGCGCCGGCACGATCGAGGGCGCGGGCGTACGTCGCGACCGGCGAGGGGGACAGCGCCGCCGCGAGGAGCGCACCGACGAAGGCGAGGACCAACCCCCACCAGAACGCGATCGTGCCTCCGCGGGCAGCGGCGACGACGCGCTCCCCGATGCGTTCCTCGACACGCTGGCGGGCCAGACCCAGCGCACCGACCACGGCAGCTGCGCCCGCGATCACCGCCGGGAGCACCAGAGACTGCCACCGGAGCGGCTCGAGGCGGTCGATGCCGAACCGGTCGATCGTGAGGGTCGCACCGAACGATGTGAGGAAGGTCGGAATCGCGAAGCCGAGCCCCACCGCCGAGGCGGCCGCCGCCGCCGCGAGCGGTCGGTCCTCGAGCCCCGCCGCCTGCGCGCGCCCGGCGCGGAAGGCGAGCACGACGATCGCGATCGTCACCGCGCCGGTCGCGAACGCGAGCTCACCGGCCGGCTGCGGCGAGCCGCCGAACATCACGGCGGTCGCGTCGAACGCGACATGCGCGCCGGTCAGCGACTCCGCGAGTCCGACGCGGAACCAGGTCGACGGGCCGTACCACCCCGTCACGGCAGCGGCGGTCCACGCGAGGACCTGGCCGATCGCGAAGACGGGGAGGAACACGAGCAGCGCACCGCGCCAGATGCCGACGAGCAGTGACACGGCCGGCCGATCGTCGGGGGTGACCTCCGGCGAGGCCTGCCCCGCCTGCGTCATCCCGCCGCGCGCTCCGCGACGATCGTTGCCACCTGTGACGGCGTGCGCGCAACCGCGACGCCCGCGGCTTCCAGCGCGGCCGCTTTCGCCGCGGCGGTCCCGGCCGACCCGGTGACGATCGCACCGGCGTGCCCCATGCGCTTGCCCGGCGGCGCCTCGAACCCGGCGATGTAGGCGACGACCGGCTTCGACACGTGATCCGCGATGAACGTCGCCGCGCGCTCCTCGTCGTCGCCACCGATCTCCCCCGTCATGATGATCATGTCGGTGTCCGGGTCGGCCTCGAACAGCTGCAGGGCCTCGATGAAACCCACGCCATGTACCGGGTCCCCGCCCATGCCGATGCACGTCGATTGCCCGATCCCAGCGCTCGTGAGCTCGTGGACGATCTGGTAGACGAGCGTGCCGGAACGACTGACGAACCCCACGCGGCCTGGCGAGCAGACTTCCCCGGGGATGATGCCCACGTTCGCGGCACCGGGCGTGATCACACCGGGACAGTTGGGCCCGACGAGGGTGGTGTCGGTGCCGGCGAGGTAGGCGTGCACGCCGGCCATGTCGCGTACCGGGATCCCCTCGGTGATGCAGACGACGAGCGAGACGCCCGCATCCGCGGCCTCGAGGATCGCGTCGGCCGCGAACCGGGGCGGCACGAAGATCATCGAGGTGTTCGCGTCGGTCGCCGTGACGGCGGACGCCACCGTGTCGAACACGGGGATACCCTCGACGTCTTGTCCGCCCTTGCCGGGCGTCACCCCCGCGACGACCTCCGTGCCGTAGTCGCGGTCACGCAACGTGTGGAACGTCCCCTCGGACCCCGTGATGCCCTGTACGAGGAGTCTCGTATCCTCGCCGACCAGGACGCTCATGCGGCCGCGCCCCTCGCGAGTCGCGCGGCCTCGGCGGCCGCGTCGTCCATCGTAGCCACCGAAACGATGCGCGGGTGCGCGGCCTCGGCGAGGATCCTTCGGCCTTCCTCGGCGTTCGTGCCATCGAGCCGCACGACCAGCGGCACCGTGGCTTCGACCTCGCGCAGGGCCTCCAGGATCCCGCTCGCGACCACGTCGCAACGCGTGATACCACCGAAGATATTGATGAAGACGCATCGCACAGCGGGGTCGGACAGGATGACCTGGAGCGACGTCGCCATCTTCGCCGCGCTCGCGCCACCGCCGACATCGAGGAAGTTCGCAGCCTTGGCGCCGGCCTGTGCAACGACGTCGAGCGTCGACATCACGAGACCGGCACCGTTGCCGATGATCCCGACGTCGCCGTCCAGCTTGACGTATTGGAGGTCTGCCTCCTTGGCGCGACGCTCGACCGGATCGAGCGGGAACTCGCCCTGCAAGGCCTCGATCTCCTCATGCCGGAACAAGGCGTTGTCGTCGATCGAGACCTTCGCGTCGAGCGCGACGATGGACCCGTCTTCGAGCTGCACGAGTGGATTGATCTCGACGAGCGTTGCGTCGAGCTCCGTGACGATCGTCCACATGCTGCCGAGCACGTCGGCCGCCCCCGGACGCGCGTCGGTCGGAAGGACCCCGAGCAGTTCTCGGAGATGCCACGGCCGCAAGCCGAGCGCAGGACTGACGTGCACGCGCCGCAGCGCGTCGGGGCGCTCGCGCGCGAGCGTCTCGATGTCCATCCCGCCCTCTGCCGTGAGCATCCAGAGGTACTCACCGGTCGAGCGATCGAGCAGCACCGACGTGTAGAACTCGCGTGCGAGCGGCAAGAGCTCTTCGACCAGCACGCGCGTCACGGGGTGACCTTTGAAGGGCGATGCGAACATGCGAGCCGCCGCCTCGCGGGCTTCGTCCGGCGAGCGACACAGCGCGACACCCCCGGCCTTCCCGCGGCCGCCGACCTGCACCTGCACCTTCACCACCGAGCTGCCGCCGAGCTGCGACGTGGCTTCCGCGGCGGCATCGGCGGAGTCGGCGACGACCCCGCGCGGCGTCGGGATCCCATGAGCACGGAACAGGTCCTTGCCCATGTGTTCGTAGAGATCCACGCATCCTCCGTGCCGGGTGCCGAGCCTCGGCGCCGACCCCGGGCGCCGAACGCGCGGAGTGTATCCAACGCTCCCGTGACAGCTTGCTGTTTCCCCTCTTCACAACCCACGTGGTGAGGTGTAGCGTCCCTTCCCGCAGAAGCCATGCCGGCCCACGAGGGGCCGCTGGTTCACATAGGGAGGGCCGCGCCATGCGGGCAGGCATTCCGTTCGGGCGGCGCGTTCGCGTCGCCGCCGTTTCGCTGACCGCCGCGCTCGTGGCAGCGGTCCTCGTCGCTCCGTCGGTCAACGCGGCCGTGGCGCCGTGCACGTCTCCACCGGACGTCTTCCCGATCGGGAACCTCAGCGCAGGGATGACCGCCACCGGATGGACCGTGTTGCAGGGCACGACGCCTGAGTCCTTCAACATCGAGATCCTCGGTGTCCTCACGGACGCGATCGCACCCGGCTACGACCTGATCCTCGTCAAGGCCTCCGGGCCGAACATCCACGCGATCGGCGGGATGGGGCCCGGCTTCTCCGGCTCGCCGGTGTATCGCAACGGCAAGCTGGTGGGTTCGGTGTCCTACGGACTCGGGGGCGACGCGCACTACGGCGCGCTCACCCCGGGACAGGGGCTCGTCGACGTGTTGAACGAGCCCGGTCGGTCGGTCCCGCAGCGCCAGACGGTGCGGCTCTCGCGTACGGATCGCAGGCTGATCGCACGCGACGCCCGCGTATCGGTCACAGAGGTGTCCTCGACGCTTCGCGAGATCCCGACACCGCTCGCGGTCTCGGGCGCGAGCGACGAGCGGATGACGAAGGCGGTCAAGCGCCTCACCCGGTCGGGCGCCTCGGTGGTCCCGTATCGCGCGAGCGCGAGCACGTCGTCACCGAACGTGGCGACGTCCTCGCTCGTTCCGGGCAGTGTGTTCACGGCCGCGCTCAGCTACGGCGCGGTTTCGTACGCCGGTATCGGGACGGCCACGATCGTCTGCGGCGACTACGTCGTCGCGTTCGGCCATTCCTTCCGCCACGCGGGCAGCGGGCCGGGCGGGGCAGCGCTCGACGGCGAGGTCGTCGCGACCATCCCTGCGGGCGGCTTCTACGACGAGCCGTTCAAGATCGCCAACATCGGATCGCTGCTCGGCACGATCGACCAGGACCGCCTGTCCGGGATCCGCGGCGTGCTCGGTCCCACACCGTCCCTCAGGACGATCACGAGCACGGTGACGAACACCGACAACGACAA
>JBKPRM010000261.1:0-10190 GCA_046734555.1 Actinomycetota bacterium
CCGCGGCGCCGATAGCATCGCGGTCGATGCCGACCTACCTGCTGGCGTTCGACCATCGTGATTCGCTGATGACGGCGTTCTTCGAGGCGGCCGAACCGGGGAAGGCACAGGTCGCGTCGGCCCGGTCGCTGAAGACGTTGATCGCCGACGGGCTCCTCGCGGCGGTGAACCGGTATCGGATCGACCGCACGGAGGCGGGCGGCCTCGTCGATGCGACCTACGGTGGGATCGCGATCGACGAGCTGCGCACCCGGGGCGTGCGGTTCGCGGTGCCGGTCGAGGCGAGCGGCCGCCGGGAGCTCGAGTTCGAGCATCCGGACTGGCGCCAGCGACTGGACGCGATCCGCCCCACATGGGCCAAGGTGCTCGTCCGCTACAACCCGAGCGGCGACACCGAGATGAACGCGCGCCAGCGGGAGCGGCTCCTCGAGCTGCAGACGGGCACGCGCGAGATCCGCGTCGGGTTCCTGTTCGAGCTGCTCGTGCCGCCCGAGCCGGAACAGCGCGGGCCGGCATTCGACACGGACACGCGCCCCGGTTTGGTGGTGCAGGCGATCGAGGAGCTGCGGGGCGCGGGCATCGCCCCCGACCTGTGGAAGATCGAGGGCCTCGAGCGACGAGCCGACTGCGAGGCGGTGGCCTCCGCCGCCGGCGCGCCGTGCGTGATCCTCGGCCGCGGCGCGGACGCCGCGGCCGTCGAGCGATGGTTGCGCGCCGGCGCCGGCGTCTTCGACGGCTTCGCGATCGGTCGGTCGATCTGGTGGGAACCATGCCGCGCCTTCGTCGACGAGACGATGGACCGGGGGTCCGCGGTCGCCGCCATCGCCGAGCGCTACGGGCACTTCGTCGACGTGTATCGGTCGAGCCTCTGACCGAGGGTTCGCAGCACCACTGTTAGCGTGGTCGGATGCGCAGACCCCGGGTGAGCGACGCTGCCCAGATCCAGGGACTGTTCGTCTGCATCGGTCTGCCGATCGCGGCGTTCTTCCCGTTCGTCGCCCTGTACATGGAGCGCTATCACGGGCTCGACGCGTCGCAGATCGGGATCGTGATCGCGTTCTCAGCGGCTGCACGAATGATCGCCAACCCGTCGTGGGGTCACCTGGCCGACACGAAGTGGGGGCGCCTGACCGTGCTCCAGATCTGCTTGGCGGGGTCGGGCATCGCAGCGCTTGCCCTGAACATCGATTGGACGCTTGCGGGTGTCGTCGTCGTGGCGGCGGTGCATTCCGCGTTCCTCGTCGGACAAGGGCCGAACGTCGACGCCCTCGCGCTCACCCACCTCGGCGACGAGCACATGTCGGAGTACGGCCGGATGCGCGGGTGGGAGAGCCTCAGCTATGCGGCGGGATGTTTCGGCTTCGGCGTCGTGCTCCAACGCTTCGGGCTGGGGTGGGAGATGCCGTTGTACGCGGCGTCGGTGCTGCTCGTGCTGATCTGGTCGACGACCCTGCCACGCGATCGCCCCACCGAGCTGATCGACCACGGCCGGCTTGGGTCGCTCGGCGCGGTCTTCCGCGAGGCGCCCCGCTTCTGGGGCTTCCTCGCCGCCGTCCTGCTGGTGTGGATCGGGTTCAACGCGGCGTGGAACTTCCTCGCGCTGCGGATCGCGGACGAAGGTGGCGGCGCGTTCCTGATCGGTGTCGGCACCGCGCTCGGTGGCGTGGTCGAGGTGGGCGTGATGCGTGGTTCCTCGCGCCTGCAGCAACGGTTCGGTCTCCGCCGCGCGTACATGCTCGGCTGTTGCGTGTACGCGCTCGGGTTCCTGTCGTGGGGGCTCGTGTCGGACCCGCGGCTGCTCTCGGCGTTGACGATGCTCGAAGGCGTCGGGTTCAGCTTGCTGTTCACGACCGCGGTCGTGATCGTCGGACGGCTCGTTCCGAGGTCGCTGTATTCGACCGGGAACTCGGTCACGTCGATGGTGGCGTTCGGGATCGCCCCGATCCTCGGCGCGGGGCTCGGCGGCTTCGTGTATCAGCGACTCGGCCCCGGCGTGCTCTACGGCTCGGCGTGCGCGCTGGCCTTGAGTGCAGCGGTCGTGGCATGGTTCGCGCTGAACGTCCCCGGCTTGCGTGAGCCGTGGAGCGACCAGGGCGAGGAGCTTCCCGTTCCCTCCCTGCCGGACACTGGCCCCACCGTGTGACGGACACGACATGACAGAGACCGACGTCAAGGAACGCATCGACGAGGTGTTCCCAGCGCTGCGGGCCCAGACGGCGAGGCCCATCGGGGGCGGCTGGACCGTCGACACGTACGAGGTCGACGACGGGTGGATCGTGCAGCTGCCGCGGACCGACTTCGCGGCCCAGAGGCTCCGCGCTCAGATCGACACCCTGCCCGAGCTCGCCGCCGAGCTCTCGGCGCTCGTGCCGGAGCCGGTCTATGCCGATCGCGACGTGCCGGCGATCGCGTACCGCAAGATCGAGGGCTTGCCGCTGGACCTGGCGCCCGATGGGTTGTGGCCCGAGCGCCTGGGCCGGTTCCTCTACGACCTGCACCTGATGCCGCCGGAGTACGTCGGGTTGCGGGCTCTGCGGGCGAAAGATGTGCGCGAGGCCGACACGCGCGAACTCGACGGGTTCCGAGCACGGGTGTTCCCGTTGCTCGATCCGACGGAAGCCGAACGGTTCGGCGCGCGATTCGACGCCTTCCTCACGGACGAGGAGATCTGGCGTTTCGCGCCGTGCCTGATCCACGCCGACATCGGTCCCGAGCACGTCCTCGTCTCGACCGATGGCGATCTGGTCGGCGTCCTGGACTGGGAGGACCTGTCGGTCGGCGACCCGGTCGGTGACTTCGCTTGGTTGCTCCATGCCCGCCCGTCAGACGGCGAACGGGCCCTCGGCGCGTACGGGGGCCCGCCCGACGCGACGTTCCTGCGACGTGCCGCGTTCCGGTTCTTCCTGATGCCGTTCCACGAGGTCCTCTACGGGCTCGACCAGGGCGATGAGGGGGTCGTCCGGAGCGGTTTGGAGGGCATCCGGAGGCGGGGCGCGGTGGCGCCCGATCCAAGCTGACGACCTGCGCGTTTGCGGTCGGCGGCAACCGGCTCCACCATCCGTTCACGACCCAGAACAGGAGGCCACATGGTCACCGCGTACATCCTGATCCAGACCGAGGTGGGGAAGGCGTCACACGTGACCGACCAGGTCCGCAACATCGAAGGCATCATGCAGGTGGACCCGGTGACCGGGCCGTACGACATCGTCGCCCGCGCCGAGGCCGCCGACCTGGATCTGCTCGCCAAGGGCACCGTTCTGCCGATGCAGGACCTCGAAGGGATCACGCGAACGCTGACCTGCCCGGTCCTGCAGATCTAGACCCGGACCCGCTCGTCCCCCCACCCAGCAGGCTCCCCGCATCGGGAATGCCTCCGTGCGTCGGCCGGTTCGACCGGCTGACGATCAGGATTCGACCGCCGGACCGACGGGAGGAACGAGCATGAGCGATGTCGAAGCGAACAAGCGCGCCGTTCGCGAGTACTACGAGCTCGCGTTCAACGAGCACAAGCCGCGCGAGGCGGTCGAGCGATACCTCGGGTCGCAGTACATCCAGCACAATCCGCAGGCCCCGGACGGGCCCGAGGCGTTCATCGGGTTCGTCGAGGCCTTCCCCGAGGCGCACGTGGACATCCGTCGGGTCATCGGTGATGGCGACACGGTCGTCACCCACAGCCTGATCACGTTCAGCTCCGAGGACCAGCGCGGCACGGTCGCCGCCGACTTCTTCCGGCTGGACGACGACGGCAAGATCGTGGAGCACTGGGACGTCTTGCAGCCGTTCCCCGAGGAAAGCGCGAACGACCACCCGATGTTCTAGCCCTCGGGCCGATCGACCGGCGGTCGCGGCGGGCCGTATCGTGCGTCGCGTGAGGACCGATAGGTGGGCTGCCGCGCTCGTCGCGAGCCCGTTCGCTTGGCAGGTCTTCCTCGTCGTCGAATGGTTCGCGGTCGGCTGGCTGCTGTCGCTCGTGTTGCCCGGCGACCCGTCGACCTATCAGACGTGGGTCAAGATCGTGATCTTCGCGGCATGGACGAGCCTGTTCGTCGGCTGGAACTACCTGCTCCGCCGGAGCTTGCTGCGCCGGTCGGTGGACCGTTCCGGCGCGACCGAGCCGGACCGCGCCGAGGAACCGCTCGTGTAAGGAAGGGAGCCACTGGGTACATCGCGGTGACGGTCGACGCTCGAGCGTCGGGGCTGGCGCGAACACCGATCGAGGAGAACGCGCCCGATGACGGGAAGTTGGCTGTTGCTGTGTGCGGTGGCGATCGTCTCGTCCGCCGTCGTCCTGTTGGCGATCGGCTTGTACTACGAGCGGGGTCGCTAGGTCACTCGTCCACGTGGACAGGGAAGGGCAGTGCGACCGGATCGACGAAGGGTGGGTTGCCATCCTCGTCGAAGCGATCCATGCGGAAGTCCTCGACGCGCCGGACGACGCTCGTTGCGCCCGTCAGCGCCAGGTCGGCGGCGATCCTCGACACGGCCGGACCCCACATCATCCCGTGACCGCACGCGCTCGCGATCGTCGCGCCGTCGACCTGGGTGCCGTCGCGCTGTACGAGCGGCCCGAGCAAGGGCAGGTGGTCGGGCGTGTACTCGATCGTCGCGGCCCACGCCTTCTTGATGCCGAGGTCTCGGGTCGCCGGCACGAGCTTCGCGAGCCGCCGCTGCATCCGGCGAAGGTACCGCCAGTCGATCGAGCGACCGGGACCGGGCGCCTCGGTCGGGTTCGACATGCCCCAGAGGAAACCGCCTTCCTCGGGGCGCCAGTAGAGGCCCGCGCCGATGTCGAAGGCCATCGCGGTGGTGTCGGAGTGGAGCTCGGGCGAGGGTTCGGTCACGACCACCTGGTGTCGCGCGTACCCCACCCATGCGCGGGCGCCCGCCGCGGTCGCGACCGCTTGCATCGCCGGGCCGCCGGTGAGGATGACGGTGTCGGTTGCGATCGTGCCGCCCGAGGTCTGTACACCGGTGACGGTTCGGCTGCCCCCACGTGCGCGGGTTCGAAGGCCCTCGAACGAGACACCCTCCCGGAGATCCACGCCGCGGCGCTGCATCGCGAGGCCGTACGCACGCACGTTCCGCGGGGGGTCGACCCATCCGTCGCTCGCGACGTAGGAACCACCTCGGTAGCCCGTCTCCGCCATCGCGGGGATGAGTCGTCGCACCTCGTCGCGGCCGACCCAGCGAGCGTCGAGGCCGATCTCGCGCTGCATCGCGATGCGCTCGTGCGCCGCTCGTTCGTCGGCGGCCGACACCGCCAAGATCACGTAGCCGCGCCCGACGAAACCCGAATCGGTCTCGTAGCGCTCGCGCTGTGACCGGTAGAAGTCGATCGACCAGGAACCGAGCCGCACCGTGTCGGGGGTACCGCCTTGCGCGCGCACCATCCCCGCCGCGCGGCTCGACGCGCCCGACCCGGCGGTCTCGCGTTCGAGCACGACGACGCGCCCTGCGCCGGCCTCACGGGCGAACACCGACGCCCACCCGCCGACGGTGCCCGCACCGACGATCACGACGTCCGCTGTCTCGCGTGCCATCCGGGAGCGAACCCTAGCCGCACGATCGGCCAGGTGGGTACCGCGCGGCGGCTACGCTTCGAAGGTGGAACCCGCGCGGGCTCGCCCCGACGAACGAACGCTCCGCACCGAGGTCCTCGTCGTCCTGTCGTTGTCGGTGCTCGCGAGCGCCGCCTACGCGATCGTCTCGCTGTTCCAGGCGCCTCTTCGAGGCGCGACGGTCGCCGCGGCCGACCAGAACCCGCTGTTCGCCAACCAGCTGATCGGGTTCGTCTTCGGGCTCGCGCCGGTGGCGCTCGTCCTGCATCTGCTGTCACGCGACGGGGAGACGCCGGCGACGATCGGGCTGATCTGGGACGGCGCGCGGGACGTCGTTCGCGGCCTGGTGCTGTTCGTGGTCGTCGCGTCGGTCGGCCTCGGCATCTACCTCGAGGCGGTGCACCTCGGCGTGAATCGCTTCGTCGTGCCGGCGCCGCCGGCTCACCACAGGTGGACGTGGGTCGCGGTCGTGCTGACCGCGGCGGGCGCAGCGCTGCTCGAGGTGGTCGTCGTGCTCGGGTATCTGATCACGCGGCTCCAGCAGTTGCGGTGGTCGGCGCTCGCCGCGATCGCGGCGAGCGCCGTCCTGCGCGCGAGCTACCACCTCTACCAAGGCTGGGGTGGGTTCCTCGGCAACCTGCTGATGGGCGCGCTGTTCGGGTACCTGTTCGTGCGGTGGCGCCGGGCGTGGCCGTTCGTGATCTGCCATTTCCTGCTGGACGCCGGCGCCGCGGCCGGCTGGCTGTTGTTCCGGCAGCACCTGCCCGGGGCGGCGTGAGCTACTGGAGCTCGCGGGGGAAGGACCGCTCCCACGTGCGGCGGAAGCGCTCGTTGCCGTTCTCGTGCGCGACGACCTCGATGGTGACGCGGTAGGTCTCGGGATCGGAGTCGAGTCGCACGTGCGACGTCGCGCGGACGGTCGCTTCGGGGTACGCGACCTCGAACTCCGCCTCGCCGTCGGCGAACGCGACGCCCGGCTCGGTGCGCGACACGCCGACCAGGCCCTCGTACCGATCGCGGTACCGGCCTCCGGCACCGTCGAGCTCGGCGGTGCCCCCGTACCCGGTCCGAGCGACGCGCAGACCTGATCCATCGTCGTCGACCTCCCAGCGCCACCACCCGTCGTCGGAGCTCTCGACGCTGTGCTGGTGACCGGTGATCTCATGGATCGGCGGTCGCTCCGCGATCGGCGGCGGCCCGTGGAGCACAGGCAGCTCGAGTGCGGCGGTCGACCGGTCGATCGTCAGCGTCGCGTTCTCGGGCGGCGGCCAGGCGTTGGGCCAGTCCGCGCCGGCGAGGTCGAGCCGCAGGCGGTGGCCGGCCTCGAGGGTCCACGCGATCGCCTCGAGCTCCAACTCGAGCTCGATCGGGTGGCCGGGCGTCATCGCCTCGGGCTGCTCGCCGAGATGCCGGTACGCGAGGTTCGCCATGCCGCGAACGACGAGCGAGGAGCTCCCGTCCGGGAAGACGTCGGTGACCTTCGCCGAGAGGTAGGCGGTCGGCCGGTCGCACGTGACGCGGGCCCGCAACACGGGGTGCCCGAACAGCTCGAGGTCGGCGGCGAGGGGGTCCCACGTGTACGTGAGCGACCGCGTCTCGTCGGGCCGTTGATCCGCCGACTGTCCCCAGGGGAGCCCTCCGGCACACGAGATCCACGCAGTCTCGCCGACCGACGGGTCGACGGGAAGCACGTCGATGCCGTCGTCGCCACGTGCCCGGCCGCCGGGCTCCGCATCGGCGAGGGCGTAGCGCGTCGAACGAAGCCGTTCGGGTGGCCACGTCGGCTCGAAACGCCAGTCGCCGCGCACCTCGTCGCGCAGCGGATCGGGCGCGGTCGACCGTTGCTGGTAGACCACGATCGGCGGCTCGTCCTCGATCCCGTTCGGTACATCTTTCAGCCACCGGTCGAACCACCGGATCATCTCGGCCATGAAGTCGATGTTCGGGCCCGGCCGGCACGACTCGGGTGCACCGTGGGACCAGGGGCCGATCAACAGTCGCGTCGGCGCCTGCATCCGCGGGAACGAGCGGAGGGCGATGTTCGTGTAGCCGTCCGCCCAGCCGGCGACGAGCATCGTCGCCGCACGGATGTCCTCGATGCGCTCCCTGGCCGATCCGTACTCCCAGTAGTCGTCACGCTGTTGGTGCGAGAGCCACTTCAGGAACCACGGTTCGAGTCGCTCGACACGACGCTCCCATTCGTCACGCCATCCCTCGCCCCACAGCGACGGCACCGGCGGGAGGGCGTTCATCGCGACCATGTACGTCGGGTAGTCGACGACGTCGAGCTGTTTCAGCGCGCCGCCGTAGTAATGGACGTCGTCGGCGTAGCGATCGTCCGATGCGAAGATCGGGATGATCGCCTGCAACGCGGGCGGCGCTTCGAGGGCCACCTGGAGCGAGTTGAACCCTCCGTAGCTCGTGCCGAACATGCCGACCCGTCCGGAGGACCAGGGCTGCGTGGAGAGCCACTCGATCACCTCGATGAGGTCGTTGCGCTCGGCCGCGGTGTACTCGTCGGTCGCGATCCCGCCCGAGGATCCCGTGCCCCGGATGTCGAGCCAGCAGAGCACGTATCCGGCATCGGCGAGCGTTGCGTAATGCCCGACCGAGGACGCGGTGACGTCGTCCTTGCGGTAGGGGAGCGCCTCCATCAACGCCGGCCATGGACCCGCGTCCGCATCGGGGAAGAACATCGTGGCCGCAAGCTCGATCCCGTCCGATATCGGGATCCGAACCTGCTCACGCCGCGACATCGACGGGGAAGCCTATGTCAGATCCACCACCGGAACCACACGATCGTGCGCAGGTGCAGGTCGCTGATGCGACCAGCGGTCAGGATCGGCCAGAACAACCAGAACACGACGACGACCGCGATCAGATAGGCGGCGACGAACGGTCGGTAGACATGTCTGCTCGAGATCACCGGCCGACCCGTCTGGGGATGCAGCGCCACCTCCCCGGTGACCGGCTCCCGCACGACGATCGTCGCGTCCGAAGCTTCCCTGGCCAGGTGGGTCACCGCGAGGATCATGAACGGGACGAGCGGCAGCACGTAGAAGAAGAACGTCGGGCGCGTCTGCACGAACCACGGCAGGTACTGGCCGAGGACGCCGACGACGATGAACCCGGCTCGCCAATCGCGCAGGCGACGCCACGCGAAGGCGACGTAGGGGATCGCGACCAGGCTCGCCCAGAAGATGAAGGGGTTCCCGATCGCCAGGATCTGTTGGGTGCCGCCGTCCACGTCGTGCACGTAGAAGCTGATCGGCCGAAGCAGGGGAAGCCACTTCCATGGGCGGGCGTAGTACGGGTGGGTCGGTGTCATCAGGCCGGTCTTCGGATCGAGCTTGGTCCACTCGATACCGTTGTGATGGAAGGCCCACGTGTCGAGCTGGTTCTTGACCCACGCGCTCCAGCTCCACCCGAAATGGTGGAACCAGGGGATCCACGTGGCCATGTAGACGGCGAGCGGCACGAGCAGCAGCGCGACGACGATGCCGAACGATTCCCGCGTGACGGCGCGCCCGACGGCCGATCGCCACCCCACGTGGTCACGGTGCCGGCGAGACGCCTCCCACATGAACGCGAGGATCAGCAGCGCGAACAAGGCGAACGCGCCCGACCACTTGACCGCACAGGCCGCGCCGATCGCGGCGCCGGCGGCGAATCGCCACGGCCGCCAGATCGGCGACAGCACCGGCCGGGGTCGCGCGGGCGGCGCCGGCTGTGACGGGTCGGCGGGCGCCTCCGGGGGTTCGTCCACCGACAGCGCATCGCGCTCGGCCTGCCGTCGTTCGATCCACCGGCGGTCGAGCAGGATCAGGACGAACGCCAGGGCGATCCAGAGCTCGAGGTGGATGTCGAGCAACCCCGTCCGGGACATCACGACGTTGAGGTCTTCGACGGCCATCAAGAGCCCGGCCACCCCCGTCCAGACCGTCGATCCGAACAGCAACTGTGCCATCACGGCGGTCAGCAGCACGACGAGCGTGCCGGCGACGGCCGACGAGAAGCGCCAGCCGAACTCCCGCATGCCGAAGAGCTTGATCCCCATCGCGATCTCCCACTTCCCGAGCGGGGGATGGACCCACGAGCCGACGTCCCACTTCTGCTCGCGCCAATACTTCTCGTCGCTGGAGTCGATCGTGCATGTCTGGTTGGACCAACCGAGCAGGATGCACGCGGCCTTCGGGTAATAGACCTCGTCGAAGACGTAGCCGGGCGGTTGGCTGAGGTGCACGAACCGGAGCCAGCCGCCGAGCAGGGTGACCACCGCGATCACGACGACGGGCCGGTTCAGCCAGGCGAGCAGCCGGATCGGCGCGGGCTCCGCTGCGACGGTGACCGCGGGATCCAGCGTGGTTGCGGGCTCGACGTTCACCGGGTCAGCGTACGGGGGATCCGCGGGCGCGCCGGGCGGTCAGCGACCGCGGTCCGCACGCCGTCGCACGAACTGCACGCCCTGGAACACGTCGGTGATCGACGCCGACTTATTGTCGACGAGACCCGCGTCGAGCCCGGTCCGCTGGACCAGGTCGAAGTCGAGGTCGGTGTCGACGTCGGCCGCCTTCTTCGGCCACGCGACCCAGAGTCGCCCATCGACCGCGATCGAGCGCGCGAGGGGCGGGA
>JBKPRM010000262.1:0-6481 GCA_046734555.1 Actinomycetota bacterium
GGTCGGCGAGGATCTGTGCGACCGCGAGGGGATGCTCGATGAACGGCTCCCCGGACAGCCGCCGTTGCCCGTCGTGGGCCTCGGCGGCCCGAGCGCCACGGGTGCCGGCTCGCGAGCCTGCACTCGCCGCCGCTGGCGACGCCGCCGCCACGAAGGCGACGGCCGGCATGACCCGAACGACCAAGGCCAAGCCGAAGCCGAGGAACAAGAAGGGCCAGCCCGCCAAGCGCAAGCGGAGGTGACCGTGCAGATCGAGCAGATCGAGGCGTTGATCCGCGACGTCCCGGACTTCCCCGAGCCGGGCATCGCGTTCAAGGACATCACGCCGGTGCTCGCCGACCCGATCGCGTTCTCGACGATCATCGACCTGATCGTCGTGCATTTCGGTCGGGGCAACGTCGACAAGGTGGTGGGGATCGAGGCCCGCGGCTTCATCCTGGGTGCCCCCGTTGCCTACCACTTCGGCGCCGGCGTGATCCCCGTCCGCAAGAAGGGGAAGCTGCCGCACGAGACCTTGGAGGAGGAGTACGCGCTCGAGTACGGCACCGCGAGCCTCGAGATCCATCGCGACGCCGTGCGCTCGGGCGAGCGCGTGTTGATCGTGGACGACGTGCTGGCGACCGGCGGCACCGCCCAGGCCGCCGCCAAGCTCGTCGAGCGGGTGGGCGGCAAGGTCTGCGGGATCGCGACGCTCATCGAGCTGGACTTCCTGCACGGCAGGGACAAGGTCGGCGGGTATGACCTGTTCACGCTGATCCACTACTGACGCGGGCGGCGCGAGGTCCGGCCGTACACTGGCCGACAGGCGTGGATACCCGTGATGAGCTGAACATCGGCACCGCACCGCCCCCCGCACGGCGGGCCGGCCGCATCCCGCTGCCACGACGCCGGCGTTCGGACCGCGAGCCGACCGGCTTCGACGCGCTCCAGAAGAAGGTCCGGTCTTACAACCCGAAGGGCGACCTCAAGACCCTCGAGGGGGCCTACCAGCTGGCCGCCGAGGCCCACGACGGGCAACGGCGGCTGTCCGGGGAGCCGTTCATCGAGCATCCCCTCGCGGTCGCACAGATCCTCGCCGACCTGCGCCTCGATACGACCACGCTCACGGCCGGGCTGCTGCACGACACCGTCGAGGACACCGACGTCTCGCTCGAACGACTCCGGCGCGAGTTCGGCGACGACGTCGCCGACATCGTCGACGGCCTCACGAAGCTGGACAAGCTCCAGTTCCAGACGCGGGAGCTCGCGCAGGCCGAGAACGTCCGCAAGATGATCGTCGCGATGGCAGGCGACATCCGCGTGTTGCTGATCAAGCTCGCGGATCGGCTGCACAACATGCGCACGGTCGCCGCGCTGTCCTCGGGCAAGCAACGTCGCATGGCCACCGAAACCCTCGAGATCTACGCGCCGCTCGCGAACCGCCTCGGTGTCCAGGAGGTCAAGTGGGAGCTCGAGGACCTCGCGTTCAAGACGCTGCACCCAGGTCCCTACAAGGAGATCGCCCAGCTCGTCGAGACGCGCCGCGACGAGCGCACGGAACGCATCCGGGATCTGACCGAGACGCTTCGGCAGAAGCTGAAGGAGCTCGGGGTCAAGGCGAGCGTCGACGGGCGGCCCAAGCACCTGTACTCCATCTACGAGAAGATGGTGATCCGCGGCAAGGACTTCGAGGAGATCTTCGACCTCGTCGGTATCCGCATCCAATGTGAGTCGATGCGCGACTGTTACGGCGCGCTCGGTGCCGTCCATTCACTGTGGAAGCCCGTTCCCGGGCGTTTCAAGGACTACATCGCGATGCCCAAGTCGAACATGTATCAGTCGTTGCACACCACGGTGGTCGGCCCGGAGGGCCGGCCGATCGAGATCCAGATCCGGACGCGAGACATGCACCGCACGGCGCAGTACGGGATCGCCGCCCACTGGCGGTACAAGGAAGGCAAGCAGGCCGACGCCGCAGACCTCGCCTGGCTCGGCCAGATGATGGAGTGGCTGAAGGACATGGCCGACCCGCGGGAATTCATGGAGGGCCTGCGGATCGACCTCTCGGGCGGCCGCGTGTTCGTGTTCACACCGAAGGGCGACGTGACGAACCTGCCGCAAGGCGCGACGCCCGTCGACTTCGCCTACGCGATCCACACCGAGGTGGGCCACCGCACGATCGGGGCCAAGGTGAACGGCAAGCTCGTGCCCCTCGACTACGAGCTTCGCACGGGCGACTCGGTGGACATCCTCACCTCGAAGGCGCAAGGGGAGGGGCCGAGCCAGGACTGGCTGCAGTTCGTCGAGACGCCCCGCGCGCGCAACAAGATCCGACAGTGGTTCGCCCGGGGACGCCGAGAGGACGCGCTCGACCAGGGCCGCGAGCTGCTGCAGCGCCAGATGCGCAAGCAGAACCTCCCGTTCAAGCGCCTCGCGACGGAAGAGGTCATGGAACAGGTCGCGACCGACCTCAAGTACCCGGACCTCGACGCGCTGTACGTGGCGGTCGGGGAAGGTCACGTCTCGCCGCAATCGGTGGTCGCGCGGCTCGCTCGGTTGGTCAGCGGCACGAGCGACGAGGACGTCACGAACGACGTCCCGCTCGCCCGCCCCGTCCGGATCTCCAAGCCCGACGACATCTCGCAGGGCGTCATGGTGAAAGGCCTCCCCGACGTCTGGGTCAAGCTCGGGCGCTGCTGTACGCCGGTGCCGGGCGACGACATCGTGGGGTTCGTCACCCGCGGACAGGGCGTGAGCGTCCATCGCGGCGACTGTCCGAACGTGAAGACGCTCCGGCGGGAGCCCGAGCGCATGATCGAGGTGGCGTGGTCCGAGGGTAAGCCGACGTCGTTCGTCGTCGCGATCCAGGTCGAAGCCCTCGACCGGACCCGGCTGCTGTCTGACATCGCGACCGTGCTGTCGGACCAGCACGTCAACATCCTGTCGGCCAACTCCTCGACGGGCCGCGACCGCATCACCCGGCTGCGGTTCGCCTTCGAGCTCGGTGACATCACCCACCTCTCGTCGATCCTCGCGACGGTGAAGCGGATCGATGGCGTCTACGACGCCTATCGCGTGGTTCCCTCCTAGTGCGCGTCGTCCTCCAGCGCGTCACCCGCGCGTCGGTGGCGGTCGGCGGCGAGGAGATCTCCGCGATCGGACCGGGGTTCCTGTTGCTCGTCGGCGTGGGGCACGACGACACCGAGGCCGATGCCGAGCAGCTCGCTACCAAGATCGTGGGGCTCCGGATCTTCCGGGACGCCGAGGGCAAGACGAACGAGGACCTGTCCGCGATCGACGGTGACGCGCTGGTCGTCTCACAGTTCACGCTGTTCGCCGACACCCGGAAGGGCCGGCGACCGTCCTTCGTCGCGGCGGCGGAGCCGGGGCGGGCGGCTGAGCTCGTGGAGCGGTTCGCGACGGCGCTGGAGGGGCACGGCGTTCGGGTCGGCCGTGGGGTCTTCGGCGCGGAGATGGCCATCGATCTGCTGAACGACGGTCCGTTCACGCTCGTGCTCGACTCCACGGCGCGCTGAGGGGCTCGAGTAGCATGACTCCTTCCATGTACCTGGACGTCTTCGACCGCAACCCGTACGGGGAGAACTGCTGGCTCGTCGCCGCCGAGGGGAGCGATGAGGCCGTCGCGATCGATCCTGGGTTCGATCCCGAAGCCGTCCAGGCGCTGCTCGATGCGGCCGGCAAGCGCGGCGCCGCGGTGTTGCTGACCCACGCCCACCTCGATCACGCGCAGACGGCCGGCACGTTCGCGGGGCCCATCCCCGTCTACGTGCATCCCGATGATGCACCGGCGTTCCGCGACTACTCGGCATGGGGCGGCTCCACGGACGTGACGCTCGACCCCGTCGCCGATCTCCGCTCGTTCGTCGATGGCGACGTCTTGCGGTTGGCCGGCCTCGAGATCGAGGTGGTGCATACGCCGGGGCACACGCCCGGCTCCTCGTGCTTCCGGATCGACGGTGAGGCGGTCGTGTTCTCCGGCGACCTGGTGTTCGCGGGCACGATCGGCCGCTCCGACTTCGCGAACTCCGACCCGGCCGCCATGCGCGCCTCGCTGATCCGGTTCCTGACGCTTCCGGACGACCGGCGCGTACTTCCCGGTCACGGACCGGAGACGACCGTGGGACGCGAGCGCATCGCCAACCCGTACCTGAAGGAGGTCGGGTGATGGACCTCGCGCCGACGCGGGGGACGCGCGACCTCTTGCCGCCCGATGGCAGCGTGATGCGCGCCCTGTACGACCGAGCGGCGCACCTCGCGCAGCTGCACGGGTTCCGCTACGTCGAGACGCCGACCTTCGAATCCACCGAGCTGTTCGCGCGGACGTCCGGCGCGACGAGCGACGTCGTCTCCAAGGAGATGTACACCTTCACCGATCGCGGCGACCGGTCGCTGACGTTGCGGCCGGAGGGCACCGCGCCCGTGATGCGGGCGTACCTCCGTGAGCGTCAACGCCTGGGCGCGCCGTTCAAGTCCTATTACCTGACGCGGATGTTCCGGTACAGCCGGCCACAGGCGGGCAGGTACCGCGAGCACCGGCAGTTCGGCATCGAGGTCTTCGGCACCGACGCGCCCACGGCCGACGTCGAGGTGATGCTCGTCGGCGACGCGTTCCTCGGATCGCTCGGCCTCGGGCGCTTCCATCTCGAGGTGAACACGCTGGGCGACGCGACCTGCCGCCCCGCCTACCGCGAGGCGCTGACGGCCTACCTGCGGGAGCATCGCGACGAGCTCCGGGACGAGCACCGCGATCGGTTCGCGGACAACCCGCTGCGGGTGCTCGATTGCAAGGACGAGGCGTGCCGCGCCGTCGCAGCGGGCGCCCCGAAGATGCTCGATCACCTGTGCGACGAGTGCCGGGCGCACTTCGGAGCGGTCCTCGACGGCCTCAGCGCGGCGGGGCTGGAACCGCTCGTGACGCCGACGCTCGTCCGGGGACTCGACTACTACACGCGGACGGCGTTCGAGTTCGTGAGCGATGCGATGCGCGAGACCGGCAACGAGCAGCAGGCGACGTTGTTCGGCGGCGGGCGCTACGACGGCCTCGCAGAGACGCTCGGCGGACCCCGGGTGCCCGGTGTCGGGTTCGGGATGGGCCTCGAGCGGGTGCAGATCGCACTCGCAGATGAGGCTCTCGTCCCCCCCGAGGAGCCACCGATCGCGGTCTACGTCGTCGCGCTCGGTGGATCGGCTCGCGAGGCCGGCGACGCCCTCGTCACGCAACTTCGTGCCGCCGGCGTCGCGGCCGACACGGCCTACGAGGAGCGCCCCTTGAAGGCACAGCTCAAACAGGCGGACCGGGCGGCCGCACGGTTCGCGGCGATCCTCGGGGACAACGAGCTCGCCGCGGGCACCGTGACCCTGCGTCGCATGGCCGACGGCGAGCAGGAGGCGGTGCCGCTGGACGACGTGGCGACCCGGGTCAGCGCGGAGGTCGAGGCATGACCTCGTCGTTCGCTACCTCGATGCGGACCCATGCGTGCGGTGAGCTGCGCGCGGCCGACGCCGGGGTCACCGTGACGCTCTGTGGCTGGGTCGCGCACCGTCGCGATCACGGCGGCGTGACGTTCATCGACCTCCGCGACCGCGAGGGCGTCGTGCAGGTGGTCTTCCATCCGGGCGACGCCGCGTCGGCGCATGCGACCGCCCAGGACCTTCGCGCAGAATGGGTGATCCGGGTGCAGGGCCTCGTGCGCACCCGACCCGAGGGCATGACGAACGCGGGGATCGCCACCGGCGAGGTCGAGGTGGCCGCGTCGGACCTGGAGGTGCTCTCGCGCTCCGAGACGCCGCCGTTCGTGATCGAGGACCGGGCGGAGGCGGATGAGCTGCTCCGGCTCGAGTATCGCTACCTCGACCTGCGTCGGCCCGAGATGACGTCGGCGCTCGCGATGCGCCATCTCGTCACGCGCGTGATGCACGAGCACCTCGACGGGCTCGGGTTCGTCGACATCGAGACGCCGCTGCTCGGTCGCGCCACGCCCGAAGGGGCGCGCGACTTCCTGGTGCCGGCGCGCGTGCGGCCCGGGACCTTCTTCGCCCTGCCGCAGTCGCCCCAGCAGCTGAAACAGCTGCTCATGATCGGTGGCCAGGACCGCTACTACCAGATCGTCCGGTGCCTGCGCGACGAGGCGACGCGCGCGGATCGCGGCTTCGAGTTCACCCAGTTGGACATCGAGATGGCCTTCGTCGACGAGGAGGACATCATCGCCGTGATCGAGCCACTGTACGCGCGGATCATCGCGGAGACCCAAGGGGTCGAGGTTCCGGTGCCCTTCCGGCGCATGTCGTTCGACGAGATGGTCGACCGGTACGGGTCCGACAAGGCCGATCTCCGCTACGGCATGGAACTGGTCAACCTGGTTGACGTCTTCGAGGGGTCGAGTTTCCAGGCGTTCGCGAAGGTCGCTGCTGACGGCGGGTCGATCAAGGCCCTCGCCGCCCCGGGCGGCGCCTCGCTCAGCCGCAAGGAGCTCGACAAGCT
>JBKPRM010000263.1:0-3801 GCA_046734555.1 Actinomycetota bacterium
CAGAAGGGCAGCGAGCTCATGAGCGGCGGTTGATCCAACCGCCACCGACCATCCGCACCGGACGGAGCCGCCTTCGGCGGCTCCGTCCGACACCGGCCCCGGGAGCGCCATGGCGCAGGTAACGGCACCGCAACAACCGATCGTCGCCCCACGCAAGCGCAGCGTGCTGCACGAGATGCGACGCGAGTGGACCGCGTACCTGTTCCAGCTCCCCGGGCTCGTGCTCTTCGCGGTCTTCACCGTCTATGCCGTGGCCACCGCCGCGTACCTGTCGTTCACGAACTACGACCCGATCCTCAACGGCGGTGACTTCGTGGGCCTCGCGAACTACCGGGCGGTGTTGCACGACGAGACCTGGTGGGCGGCGATGGGCCACACGCTGTACTTCACGGTGGGCACGATCATCCCGAGCATGGCGATCGGTCTCGGCCTCGCCTCGTTGTTGAACACGAAGATCCGAGGGCTCGGCCTGTACCGGGCGGCCTTCTACCTGCCCGCGATCACGCCGCTCGTCATCGCGACCCTGCTGTGGAAGTGGCTCTACAACGGCGACTACGGGCTCCTGAACTACTACCTGCTCAAGTTCCACATCGTCGATGCGCCGGTCCAGTTCCTCTCGAAGGCGTCTCTCGCCATGCCGGCCGTGATCGTGATGCAGATCTGGCTGAGCATCGGGTTCAACATGGTGGTCTATCTCGCGGGTCTCCAGGCGATCCCTGCGGAGCTCTACGAGGCCGCCGAGGTCGACGGCGCGACGCCGTGGCAGCGTCTGCGGCGGATCACGCTGCCGTTGCTGTGGCCGACGACGATCTTCCTGCTCATCTTCCAGACGATCCTCGGCATGCAGACGTTCGACCAGATCTTCGTCATGACCAACGGGGGTCCGCCGGGTCCGGGCGGTGCGACGACGACCGTCACGTACTACATCTGGCTGAACGCGTTCCAGTACCTGAAGATGGGCAAGGCCTCCGCGCTCGCGTGGGTGCTGTTCGTCGTCGTGTTCGCGCTGTCGCTCACGCAGTTCAAGTGGTACCTGCAGCGGGTGGAGCGATGAGCACGGTCGGCGGCGGCGTCGAGGTCAAGCCCGAAGGGGTCATCCCCGTCCCGACGCTGTCGCCGCCGGCGCGGCGCCGGCGGTTGCGACCCGCAACCGCGCTCAAATACGTCCTGCTGACGACGCTCGCGATCTTGTTCGTGGCCCCATTCGTCTACATGGTCTCGCTGTCGCTCCAGCCGCTCAGCGACATGTTCACGTATCCCCCGCACTGGTTCCCCCCGCATCCCACGATCGACAACTACACAGGCTTCTTCTCGTCGGACCACCCGATCGCTCGGTGGATCTTCAACAGCACGTTCGTGAGCGTGACGATCACCGCGTTGCAGCTGCTGTTCAACTCGCTGCTCGCGTACACCTTCGCGAAGCGGAAGTTCCCGGGTCGAGACTTCCTCTTCTTCCTGGGGCTCGCCACCCTGATGCTGCCATCGCAGGTCACGCTGATCCCGAACTATCTGATCCTGAAAGGGATCCCCTTGTTCGGCGGGAACAACATCGCGGGCATCGGCGGCCACGGATGGCTCGATTCCTACTGGGGTCTGATCGCGCCGAACATCGGCAACCCGTTCGCGATCTTCCTGCTGCGCCAATACATGGTCTCGATCCCCGACGAGTTCATCGACGCCGCGCGGGTCGACGGCGCGAACCACTTCTGGATCTACTGGAAGATCGTGCTCCCGATGTCCAAGCCGGCCCTCGCCGCGGTCGCGATCTTCACGTTCCAGTTCCAGTGGCAGGCGTTCTTCGGCCCGTTGATCATCATCAACAGCAAGCAGCTCTACACGCTGCCGCTCGGCTTGGCGTTGTTCCAGCAACAGTTCCGATCGGTATGGAACCTGATCATGGCGGGGTCGGTGGTCGGTGCCCTGCCGCTGGTGATCGTGTTCCTGATCTTCCAGAAGCAGTTCGTCCAGGGCATCTCGCTCGCCGGTTCGAAGGGGTAGTTGGTGTGCGAGCGCGTCCGTCGAGGCCGGCGAACGGCCGTCGCCGTGGCCCTCGTCGCGATGTTCGCCGGAGCGTGCACGGGCGTGTCTGACACGACCGTGTCCCAGCAGCCGTCCTCGGGCGCCGTCGGCGCCGGAGCGATCCGGTTCGACACCCTCGGCGGCGACGCGTTCGCCTGGCGCGAGGCGTTGACCGGAACCTCGGACTGCGGCGACGTGACCTTGACCGTGAACGACGAGGCGATCGACGCGCCGGTCCAGCTCGAGGGATCGCAGTTCCGGGTGGTCGTGACGCTCGGGCCGGGGCGCAACGAGATCGTCGCCGCCTGTGCTTCGGGCGAGCGATCGGAGCCGCTCGTCTTCGACGAGCGGCTCACCCCCGGTCCGACCGCCTGGATCCCTGTCGCCGTGCACGGCCACACCGGCGAGCAGGTCGGGGCCCGGAGCCAGGCAGCCGAGCCCGACGGCGCGCGGATCGCGACATACGCGTGGCATACCGACCCGCGGCATCCCTCGTCGCTCACCGTCGCGTCCGGCCAACCGCTGCAGGGCACGGTCGAGGGCCGGCGGCTCACGCTCCGCGCTCCCGCGGCAGATGGCGAGTACTACGTCTCGCTCACCGTGACCGACACCCAAGGGCGTTCGGACACGAGCACGACGTACTTCGTGGTCGAGCAGGGAACCGCGCGGGCGGTGGACATGGCGCACGAGCACCCGGCGTGGATCGACTCGGCGGTGATCTACGCGCCGATCCCGCAGCTCTGGGGCAACGGCGGCCCAGCCGCCATCGAGCGGAAGCTCCCCTACCTCAAGCAGCTGGGCGTCGACGCGCTGTGGCTCTGGCCGCCGTCGGAGCAGCGCGCCGTCGGCGAGGAATACGCGATCACCGACTACTTCAAGCTCGACGACTCCTGGGGCCCCGAGGCGGCCTTCAAGCGGATGGTGGACAAGGCGCACGCGCTCGGGATGCACGTGATGCTCGACATCGTGCCGAACCACATGTCCGACCAGGGTCCGTACTTCGAGGACACGAAGACCAACGGCGAGGCCTCGCACTACTACGACTTCTTCGATCGCGACTCGTTCGGGTCACCGACGCACTACTTCGACTGGACGAACCTCCCCAACCTGAACTACGACAACCCCGAGGTGCGCGCCATGATCACCGAGGCGTTCGTCCATTGGGTGCGCGACCTGGGGATCGACGGGTTCCGCACCGACGCGGTGTGGGGCATCAAGCGGCGCCGCCCCGACTTCTTGCCGGAGCTCCGTGCGGCGATCAAGCGCGTCGACCCCGACGTCTTGATGCTCGCGGAGGCCTCGGCCGTCGACCCCTTCTACTTCTCCCACGGCTTCGACGTCGCCTACGACTGGACGCACCATCCCGGTCAGTGGGCGTGGACGTCCGCGTTCGATTTCCCGAGCGAGACGGGCGCGCTGCTCGGGCCGGCGATCACCAACGACCCGCAGGGGTATGCGTCCGACGCGATCGTGATGCGGTTCCTGAACAACAACGACACCGGCGTCCGCTTCGTGGACCAGTACGGCGTCGGCATGACCCGTGTCGCGGCGGTGCTGCAGTTCACCCTGCCGGGGATCCCCGAGATGTTCGCCGGCGACGAGATCGGGGCGAGCTACGAGCCGTACTCGAACCTCACGCCGATCCCGTGGAAGGACAAGCACGGGCTGCGGCCGCTCTACGAGCGGCTGATCCGGCTCAAGCACGACGTGCCCAGCCTCGCCTCGCACCGGATGGATCTGCTCACGGTGAGCGCCGACAGCGCCGTCGCGTACATCCGGCCG
>JBKPRM010000264.1:0-6490 GCA_046734555.1 Actinomycetota bacterium
GCGCACGCCGTCGCGGACCGCGGTCCAGAGCGCCCCGGCGATCCCGTCGCGAGCGCGCTCGAGGTCGTCGGTGTCGATCTTCGCGCCGATCAGCGCGGTGTAGGACGCGTCGGCGCCGACCACGTGCTCGACGATCGCGTCGAGCGAGCGCCCGCCGCCGCGCGGACCCTTCGCGCGCTCGAGCCCCTCGGCGCGATCGGCCGCGGCGTCGAGCGTTCGCCACGTCGCCCGCAGGATCGTCTCGAGCCGCTTCAGCTCGTTCTCGTCGACGTCGTCGTGGTCGCGCGCGACGGGGACGTCCGGCGCGCCGAAGTCGGTGGTCGCGGTGCCGGTCACGCGCTCGACGACGTCGAGACCCGTCGGCGCGGTGAACCCGAGGCGCGTGCCGTTCAGCGCCGCGGCGTAACGAGGGCCGTACGCGAGGAGCGTCTCGAGCGCCGCGTCCTCGGCTTTCCCGGCTCGAGCCCACCCGGGCCACTCGATCGCGCCGGCGAACACGCGTTTCGAGCCGCGCTCGAGGTAGACGTCCACGGGGTCCTCAGACGAGCTTGGCCGGGTCGATCGCGTCGTCGTACTCGGTCTCGGTGAGGTACCCGAGCGCGAGCGCGGCCTCCTTCAGCGTCGTGCCCTCGTGGTGCGCCTTCTTCGCGATCTCGGCGGCCTTGTCGTAGCCGATCTTCGGGGTCAGCGCGGTGACGAGCATGAGCGAGGAGTGCACGAGCTCGTCGATCCGCTCGCGGTTCGCTTCCATGCCCTCGACGGCGAACTCGCGGAACGAGCGACATCCGTCGGCGAGCAGCCGCGTCGAGTGCAACAGGTTCCGGATCATCACCGGCTTGAAGACGTTCAGCTCGAAGTTGCCCTGCGATCCGGCGATCTTGACGGCGGTGTCGTTGCCGAAGACCTGGACGGCGACCATCGTCATCGCCTCGGATTGCGTGGGGTTGATCTTGCCGGGCATGATTGAGGAGCCCGGCTCATTCTCAGGCAGGCGTAGCTCGCCGATGCCGGCGCGAGGCCCTGACCCGAGCCACCGGATATCGTTCGCGATCTTCATCAGCGAGGCGGCGAGGGTGGCGAGCGTGCCGCTCATGAACACGACCCCGTCGTGCGCGGCGAGCGCGGCGAACGCGTTCGGCGCCGCGACGAACGGCAGGCCGGTGAGGTCGGCGATCTTGCGTGCGCAGAGCTCCCCGAAGCCATCGGGCGCGTTCAACCCGGTGCCGACGGCGGTGCCGCCGATCGCGAGCTCGTACATGCCGGACATCGCTTGGTCGATCCGATGCAGGTCGGCGTTCAGCTGCGCGACGTAGCCGGAGAGCTCCTGGCCGAGCGTCAGGGGGACCGCGTCCTGCAGATGCGTCCGCCCGATCTTGACTAGGTCGCGATACTCGTTCGCCTTCGCGTCGAGCGCGTCCCGGAGCGCCCGGACCGACGGCACGAGCCGCTGCTGGATCGCCACCGCGCCGGCGACGTGCATCGCCGTGGGGAACGTATCGTTGGACGACTGCGACATGTTGACGTGATCGTTCGGGTGCACCGGCGTCTTCGAGCCGAGCACGCCGCCGGCCAGCTCGATCGCGCGGTTCGAGATGACCTCGTTGGCGTTCATGTTGGTCTGCGTCCCAGACCCCGTCTGCCACACGAACAGCGGGAACTGGTCGTCCAGGCGTCCGTCGACGACCTCTTCGGCCGCCTGCTCGATCAGCGAGCCGATGGTCGGGTCGAGCACGCCGAGCTCGACGTTGGCCTGCGCGGCGGCCTTCTTAAGGACACCCATCGCCCGGATGACCTCGACGGGCATACGGTCGGCGTCGGCCCACCCGATCGAGAAATGGTGGATGGAGCGCTCCGTCTGGGCCCCCCAGTACCGGGACGCATCGACCTCGACCGAGCCGAGCGAGTCGGTTTCGGTCCGGACCGCCGTGCCGTCGCTCACGCCGTCATCGTAGCCGCGGCGCATCGCACATCGCCGGTAGGCTCGAGTCTGTGGAGGTCTCGCGCGCCACAGAGGCCCGGTACGAGCACGGGGACACGGGCAGGTTCACAGGAGAGGTGTCGTTGCGGGTGACGCTTCGCGGCGACGACGGCACGAACATCGGCATCGTGCATTTCGCGCCGGGCGCTCGCACGCACTGGCACCATCACGCGGGCGGGCAGTTCCTCTACGGTGTCGCCGGCCGCGGGCGGGTCCGCAGCAGGGGGGAGGCCGGCCACGTCCTGGAGCCCGGGGACGTCATCTCCGTGAAGCCGGGGGAGTGGCATTTCCACGGCGGCACGCCCGAGACGCCACTCGTCCACGTCGCGGTGAACGGCGGTGGCGACGCGATCTGGGGCGACCCCGTCACCGACGAGGAGTACGACGAGGGCTTCTCGGTGTAGGTTCGCCGCGTTCGCGCTCGCGAAGGAGGATCGGGATGACCGGAGGAACGCTGAGCACCACGATCGACGCGCCGATCGAACGCGTGTGGGCGGCGGTCGGCGACCTGAACACGCACGGCTCCTGGTCGCCGAAGCCCTACGAGATGTCGTGGACCGCCGGGGAGCCGAACCAGGTCGGATCGAGGTTCCATTCGGTCGGCTCGGTGCCTGGCAAGTCACACAACGAGAACGAGGTCGAGATCACCGAGCGCATCGAACCGACGAAGCTCGCGTTCAAGGCGAGCGACCCCGCGGGCGTGTTCCTGAACGAGTGGAACTTGCGCTCCCGAGGTGAGAACGCCACCGAGGCCTCATTCACGGTCGTGTTCCCGAAGATGCACGGCGTCTCAGCGATCCTCGCGCCGATCGTGTTCCCGATCTCGGGCAAGTCGGACATCCGCAAGCGCCTCGCGATGCTCAAGGAGAAAGTCGAGTCCGGAACGTAGGTGCGCAGCAGCAGCGGGATGTCAGGTACCGTGGCCGCTGCACCGCGGGGCGGTAGCTCAGTCGGTTAGAGCAGCGGACTCATAATCCGTCGGTCGCAGGTTCGAGGCCTGCCCGCCCCACGAGCACCTGATCTATGGATGTTCCACGATCATCCACGCGACCGGGACGTCTGCGGTCATCGTCGTGTTCATGAAGATCGTGATGGTCTTCGCGTTGACGTCCGGAACGGCCGCGCGTGCGTACGTCCCCGGTGGGATGAACCCCTGGGCGGTCGCGAACACCATGCTCCGCGGACCGAGGGCGACATCAGTGACGACGACCGAGGATTGACCGCTCGGAACGATCACCAACCCGCTTCGACTGAGCTGCACCCGCCCTTTCACCTTCAATGCGGTGCCGCGGTTGGGTGCAGCTGCGACCACGCCCGTGCCGCTGACCGTCTGACCTCGCACACCGATCGCTGCGCCCTCTCCCAGGACGCCGGTGTTCCCGAGGCCGACGACCCCGACGTCGCCGCACGCCTGCAGGCCGTCGTTCACCGTCGGCGTGCAACCCGGGAACCCCGTCGTGTTGTGTACCGAGGTCGTCACGTCGGCCGTGTTCGGCATGCCGGCGAGGACCGCCTCGCCCTGTATGGCGTTCACTGCGCCGCCGGAGAGCACGAGAGCGATGCCCAACCCGAGCACGGCGATGCCGCTTGCCCATCCGATGCGCGTTCGCATGACGGAACCTCCCCTTCGATCCCCATGGATGCCGCACTGTGCTCTGAGGTAGCACGACAAGTCAATGGGCGGGAAGCCGTCGACCGCGACCCCTCTAGACAGCCCGGCTGCCGTTGGATGACACGCGTGAGGGGCCTCGCCTTCCCCGCGAGACCCCTCGTGGCCCTCCTTCGGGCTTCCGCGTGCGCCGGGGCGTAACGACCCCATCGTCTGAACGCCCCTCGTCGCTGCGACCGTTGTGCCCCGTCCGGCGGCGGCTCAAACGCGCCTCATCGGATCGGGATCGGTGTGTAACCCGCCCGCGAGCGGGTACCGCGCTCCCATGTTCAAGTGGATCTTCCGCACCGTGGTGTTCGCGTTGGCTGCTTGGGCGTGGCGAACCTACCGGGACCGCCGGGCCGAGGAGCGAGCCCTCGCCATGCGCTAGTCCGGGGCTCTCGGACACGCGAAACGCACGTACGAGGTCATCCGGGGGCCCGCCCCGCGCCCGTTTCGAACGGCCGCCGCCGGGAAACGCCGCAACGGAAAGGAACCTCGAGGAGACCGGTGTGCCCAGCGATGCGACGGCGACGGAGCCCGAGCGACTCCCGGAGCCGCGCCTCCGCCGGCAGCGGCTCATCCGCAGGATCGAGCTGTCGGCACTGGGGCTCTTCCTGCTTGCCGGTCTCTTCGGTGTGTTGGGCTCGAAGACCGATGTCGTCTCCGCCTCGGCGTCGGGCGTGACCCTCACGGTGACCTACCCGTCGATCACACGGCCGGGCCTGCCGATCCGGTGGGAGATCCAGGTGCATCGCGACGGTGGTTTCAGCGGACCGGTCGAGCTGCAGACGACGTTCGACTACCTCCACCTGTTCGACGTTTCGAACTTCGAGCCGGAGCCGTCGTCCTCGACGAGCACGGCCGGGGAGATCGTGTACGTGTTCGATCCTCCCGCCGGGGAGGACTTCCGAGTGTCGATGGACGGCAACACCGAGCCGGGGCTCCACGAGGTGCCCACCGCCGAGACCTCGTTCGTCCTGCACGGCGCGCCCGTCGTGACCGTCGACTACCTCACGGTCGTGGTGCCCTGATGCAGATCATCGTGCGGTCGCTGGTGCTGTTCCTGTTCGTGTGGCTGGTGACGCGCGCCATGGGGCGCAAGGAGCTCGCGCAACTCTCGAGCTTCGAGCTGATCCTGTTGATCGCGGTCGGCGACCTGATCCAGCAGGGCGTGACCGGCGACGATCGATCGGTGGTCGGCGCGATGCTCGCGGTCACGGTGTTCGCCTTGCTGACGGTCGGGTTCTCCTTCGCGAGCTTCCACTGGCCGCGTCTGACCGGGCTCACCGAGGGGCTGCCGGTGATCATCGTGAAGGACGGGAAGCTGCTTGCCAGGGTGCTGCATGTCGAACGCCTGACCGAAGAAGAGGTGAAGTCGGCGGCGAGGGAACAGGGGATCGGCGACCTCTCGGAGATCGCCGTCGGGGTGCTCGAGCCCGACGGGAAGTTCTCGTTCATCCGCACGACCGGGGAACGGCCCCCGCCGGCCCGCGAGCCCGGCAGGTAGGGCCGGTCAGGCGATGAGCCGCGCGACCGCAGCGAGCTCCCCGTCCGACAGGTGCCACGTCGCGGCGGCCGTGTTCGCCCGGATCTGCTCGGGCTTGGTCGCGCCCGTGATCACCGACGTGACCGGTGCGAGCGAGGCGAGCCAGCCGATGGCGAGCTCCAGCAACGTGCGATCGTGGTCGGCCGCGAACCGGGTGAGCGCTTCGACCCGGGCGAACTCATCGTCGCTCACCTCCGACCCGGCGAGGCGGGTCCCCGGCGGAGGCCGCTCGCCGCGGTGGTACTTGCCGGTGAGCAGGCCGCTCGCGAGCGGGAAGTACGGGATGTAGCCGAGACCGAGCTTCTCGGCCGCCGCCAGACCGTCGTCGACGTCGCTCGTGTCGAGCAGGCTCAGCTCGTTCTGGACGCTGACGAACCGTGCGGCACCGTCGGTTACCGCGTCGGCTGCCTCCGCGAGCTGTGTCGCCGAGAAGTTCGAGCAGCCGATCTCGCGCACGAGGCCGTCACGAACGAGCTCGTCGAGCGCGCCGAGCGTGTCAGCGATCGGCACGTCGGGATCGGGCTCGTGCAGCTGGTACAGATCGATGTGATCGGTCCGGAGCCGCTCGAGGCTGCCACGCGCCGCCCGGTGAACGTATGCCGGCGCCGCGCCACGTTTCCCATCGGGCAGCTGCATGCCGAACTTGGTCGCGAGCACCACGCGATCCCGGCGTGCCTCCAAGATCCGTCCGAGGAACGTCTCGGACCGCGTGGCGCCGTAGATGTCGGCCGTATCGAGGAACGTGACGCCCGAGTCCAGCGCGGCGTCGACGACGCGGCGCGTGCCTTCTTCGTCGACCCGGCGGCCGAAGTTGTTGCACCCGAGCCCGACGAGGCTGACCTCCAACGAGCCGATCACGCGCGTCTCCACGATGGGTGGATGCTAGCCGAGACCCGGTCAAGCGCCGGAACGGATCGTTCGCTCGCAGGCCGTCGGACCGGCACCTTCCACGGCGTCGAGCCAGGTCTGTAGGTACGGGTCGAGGATCGTCGCGAGCACACCCTGCTGCCCGACATCGGGGTGGATGCCATCGCTCGACAACGCGTCCAGCGGCACCATCCGGTCCCAGTCGAGCACGGCGCCGTTCGCGATCGCGCCCATCGCGCCCACGATCGTCGCGTTGACCGCGGGGATATCGGCCTCCGGACCGTGGGCGGTCAGCCACACCAGCATCCGCGCGTTACCTTGGGCGGCGACGATGCGCTCCGTGCCGCTGGCCGTGGCCGACGGATCGGCGTCGTTCACGCCGATCTCGACGACGACCACGTCGCCGGCGGGCGAAGGCAGCGACTCCGCAACGGTCGTGGCTCCGTAG
>JBKPRM010000265.1:0-7728 GCA_046734555.1 Actinomycetota bacterium
CTTGAAGACCGGCAGCATCCCCGCATGGTGCGCCGCGATGCCCGCCGCCGCGGCCTCGACGAACTCCTCGAACCCCAACGCCGCAAGATCGCGATCGTCGATCCACGCGGCCCGCGCCTCCGCGCGGTCACGGATGCGCGCCGATTCCTGCCGTGACGTCAAGCGCATGCCGCTGCCTGCGAGCCACCGGACGCTCCGATCGCACCCCGCCCGGCTGAAGACGAAGTAGATCGCGGGCAGCATCCCGGCGGTGTCGAGCACCTCGACCACGTCCTCACGACGCGGCACGAAGCCGCGACCGCCCGACGCTCGGCGTCCGCTGCGGCGTCCGGTCGAACGCATGCGGACCTCCTCACGGTCGAGGGCGACGACGTACGGGTTCGGCACGAGCACGCCGGCCTGTTCGACGTGCATCGGATGCAGCCGTCGACCCACGAGGTAGTGGTGCTCCAGCGGGACCGGGCGTCGCTCCTCGATCACCACGCGGGTCTGGCCGCGCAGGGTGCCGATCCACTCGCCGAACTCCTCGGCGTTCGAGATCGTCGCGGACAGGCACACGACCACGACCGAGGCGGGGAGGTGGATCAAGACCTCCTCCCACACGGCGCCCCGATACGGGTCCTGGAGGTAGTGCACCTCATCCATCACGACCGACTGCAGGCCCGCGAGCGTGTCGCTCCGCTCATAGAGCATGTTACGCAGCACCTCTGTCGTCATGACGACGATCGCTGCCTCGCCGTTGATCGTGTTGTCGCCCGTCAGCAGCCCGACCCGGTCCGAGCCGTACGCCGCGACGAAGTCGCCGTACTTCTGGTTCGATAGGGCCTTCAACGGGGTTGTGTAGAAGCACTTCCGCCCGGCGGCGAGTGCACGCTCGACCGCGAACTCGGCGACGACCGTCTTCCCCGCGCCGGTGGGCGCCGCCACGAGCACCGAACCGCCACCGGCGAGCGCGTCCACCGCGTCTCGCTGGAACGTATCGAGGGCGAAGTCGTAGTGCTCGGCGAACGTCGCGGGAGAGCTCACCGAGCCAGTCTAGGGACGGTGCTCAGGGTGCGATGCCGCAGGCGGCCACGTGATCGCGCAGCAGCTCCGTGAATCGACCGGCCGCCTCGATGTTGCTGAGATGCCCCGCACGGGGCAGGACCTCCAGCCGGGCGCCGGGGATCGCGTCGGCCATCGGCGTGGTGAGCTCGGGCGCGATCAGCCGGTCGCCCTCGGACGTGACGACCAACGTCGGCACGTCGATCCCGGCGAGGTCCGGCGTGGAGTCCGGTCGTTCGGCCATCCCCAGTGCGGCCGCGGCGATCGCCTCTGCAGACTGGTCGGCGATCCATCCTTTGATCCGTTCCTGCAGCTCCTCGCTCGCATCGTTCGCGAGCAGCGGTGGTGGGGACGCGGCGAGGACGTTGCCCTCGCTCCGCAGCCGCGCCGCGAGATCGCGACGGCCCTGCGCTGCTTCCGGCGTGTCGGCGCCCGAGCGGGTGTTGGCGAGCACGAGCCCCGCGACCCGGTCCCGCGCTCGGCGCCACACCTCGAACGCGACGTAGCCGCCCATCGAGAGCCCACAGACGACCACGCGCTCGAGACCGGCCGTGTCGACCGCCTCGAGGCAGCGCGTCGCCGCCGATCCCATCGTCATCACCGGGCCCGCTGGCGGCGTCATGCCGAAGCCGGGCAGGTCCGGCGCCAACGTTCGGTCGCCGAGCCGTTGGCCCTCCCACATGCGCGCGTCGAGGGGGAACGCGTGGATCAACAGCACACCGTCGCTCATCGCACCGCCTTCGCATTCGGGCCGACGAATATGGACAGGGAGGCGGGCATGACCTCGAAGGTCGCCGGTGCCGGCCCCACCCGTTCGCCGTCGGCGTAGACCATCACATGTCGATCCGTCTCGATGTGTATCCGCTTGCCGCGCGCCATCCGCACCGCCGGATGTGTCACGTGCGTGCCACGGAACACGCGCGGGAACGCCCGGAGGAACGCGGCCGTGCCGAGCGCGCGGAGCATGCACACGTCGAGCTCGCCGTCGACGACCGACGCGGCCGGCGTCACCTGCATGCCGCCGCCGTAGCTCGTCGAGTTGCCGACCGCGACGAGCATGTGCGGGCCTCGCTCGACCTCTCCGTCGACGTCGATCGTGAACCCGGCGGGCGTGAATCGCGACAGCGTCTTCACGACGGCCGCGACGTAGGTGCCGGTGCTTCCGAGCCGTACCCGCATCGCGTTGGCGGCCTCGTTCACCTCGGAATCGAAGCCGCAACTCGCGATCGCCACGTAGTGGCGCGCCGTGTCTGAGACCGATACCCGTCCGGTGTCGATCCGGGTCGTCGTCCCGTCGGCGACGGCGCGCACCGCGGTGTCGAGATGCCGGAGGCCCATCGCATGGGCGAAGTCGTCGGCCGTGCCCGACGGGAACACCGCGAGCGCCGTCGGGGTCCCGACGAGGGCGTTGGCGGCGAGGCCAACCGTGCCATCACCGCCGATACAGCCGACCGCGGTCGCTCCGTCGTCGGCGGCGGCCCGCACCCGCCCCTCGAGGTCGGGCCCCGACGTGGACACGACGATCTCGTGATCGATGCCGGCGTCCTGCAGGAGTCGCGCGACGCGGCCGATCACTTTGCCGGCCTTGCCGCCGCCCGCGGAGGGGTTCGCGACGACGACCATGCCCGCGGCCGGCGTGATCAACCCCCCGGGAGGCCCTGCGGCGCCTGCAACGGGATCCCGGCGAGCGCCAGGATGTTGGTGTAGCTGTTCCAGCCGCGCTGGAGCAACGACTGCGCCGTCGTGCTCGCCTCCTGTGCGGCCGCGAGGAGGTCCTCGTCCTGCGGATCCTCGATCGCTCGCGCCGTGAGGCGGGCTGCCACCTCGTAGGAACGAAGCGCCGACGCGATCTCCGACTGCACCGTCGTGATGACGTCGGCCTGCGACTGGTCGAAGCCGTGGTCCGATATAGCCTCCGCGAGCTTGAACTTGTCGAGCTTGGTCGCTGCCTTCCCGAGCTTGTCGGCGAGCGCGGTCAAGTCGTCGGCGGTGACGCCGGCATCCTTGTGCTGTTGGAGCGCATCGAGGGCCGAACTGACGCTCGTCGCGACCTGCGGGGTGCCGCTGCCCTGCAGCTGTCCGACGGTCGTGAGCGTCGGTTCGAGGTTGCCCTTCCCCCACGTGTTGAGCGCACCTTGCTGTTGGACGAGCTTCGCGGCCTGGTCCTGCCGGTTGTTCTCGGCGTCCAGGTTCTCCCACGCCCACCACGCCGCCGCCATCACGAGCAGGCCGGCGAGGAACGCTGCGAGAGCTTGGACCCAGCGCCGCCGGAAGAAGGGAGGCTTCACGGCCACGGGGGCGCGCCTCGGCGCCCGTGCGGCCTGCTTCGCCTTGGTCTTGCCCTTGCCCTTGATCGCCATCTAGGCGGCCTCCGCTCCGTGTCCGGTCAGGCGGCCGATGATGATAGCCACTTCGTACAGCAGGTACATCGGCACCGCCATCGCGGTCATCGTGTAGGGGTCCGAGCTCGGCGTGACGATCGCGGCGAACAGGAAGATGAGGAAGATCGCGTACCGCCGGTTCTTGGCGAGCCATCGCGGGCTCACGACCCCTACGAGCTCGAGGAACACGAGCAGCACCGGCAACAGGAACGACAGACCGAACGCCAGCGTGACGAGCATCACGAACGAGATGTAGCGATCGAAGCTCAGCAGGGAGACGACCCCTTGCCCGGCGAAGCCCAACAGGAAGCTCAGTGCCCGGGGCAGCGTGTAGTACGCGAAGAGCCCGCCGGCCACGAACAGGACGAACGAGGATGCGACGAACGGGATCGACCACTTCTTCTCGCGCGCGGTGAGCCCCGGCACGATGAAGGCCCACAGCTGGTACAGCAGGATCGGCAACGCGATCGCGATCGCGATGAATAGGACGACCTTCAGCTTCACGAGCATCGGGTCGACGGGGCCGGTCACGACGAGGTCGCAACCCGTCGGCGCCGCGAGGCTCGGATTCTGCTGGACGAACTGGCAATAAGGCTTGCGCAAGAGCTCTTTGAAGGGCTCGTACAGGAACCACGCCGCGACGCCGGCCAGGCCGACGGCCCACAACGAGATGATGATCCGGCGGCGGAGCTCCTGCAGGTGCTCCACCACGGTCATGTAGCCCGCTCGCTGCTCCGGGTTCTTCCGGGAGGGGATCAGCTTCATCGGCGTGATCCGTCGGGGTCAGTCCGCGTCCGCGGATGGCGGCGGGGCCGGGGTGGCCTGGCCGTTGACCGGTTCGGCCGGGGCGGCTGGGCGGGGTGTGCGGTGGACGGCCGGGCCGTTGCTCGCCGACGGAGACGGCCGACGGGTCTCGGTCGCCGCGTCGTCGAACCGAACCATGCCCGACATCTCTCGCTTCACCTCGTCGAGGTTGACGATCCCCTTGACGTCGTCCTGGAGCTTGCGGAACTCACGCAACCCGCGCCCGATCTGCCGCGAGAGCTCCGGCAGGCGCTGGGGGCCGACGACGAGCAACGCGATGATCAGGACGACGATGAGCTCTTGGGGGCCGATGTTCAGCATGGGCGCTCGCCCACAATCGTACCCCCCTGGCTCAGCTGGGCCGGGTGCGCTGCGGCGTCTCCAGGTGGCCGGCACGGTCGCTGGCCCGAGCTGCCTCGCTGCTGATCTCGGAGGCCAGACCCCCCACATCGCGCTGGAACCGCCGGGCGGAACGGGCGAGATCCCGCACGGTCGTGATCGCGGCGGCCGCCGCGACGATGAGGACGACCAGCGTGAAGGCGCTCGCGGCGAGCACGGCGACGATCCAGGGGTTCACGGGGCGATGCTACCGCGGGCCGTTCAGCCGCGGCTGGCGAAGAACTCGCGGATGTAGGCGTCATCCTCGAGCAGGTAGTGGAACTCGATGACGTCGTCCGGGGTGAAGGACGGGGCTGATGGACTGGGCCCGTTGGGCTCCGTCGTCTCGAGGTCGAACAGCTCCGGATGCATCGGCGCGGCCTCGCCGCCGCGGTCGATGTCGACGCCGGCCGACACGAGGAGGGCGACGATCTTGCGATCCGCGCGCTTCTCGACCGCATCCTCGCACTCGGGGCACGTGAAGCGGTAGCTGCCCTCACGCCCGTTCGAGCGGACCGACAGCAGGATCGACTCGGGACCCATGTCCACTTCGCCGCATCGAGGGCACGTCGTCCGGATGGTGGTCATCTCCCCGGAAGCATCGGCGGGCATCCGAGGGCGCTTGAGACCGTTTCCGGGGACCCACCGAGGTACCCCGATTCGAGGTATCAGCCCTGGTAGCGAGCGAGTGTCGCCTCGGCCTGGGCTCGGATCTCGTCTCCGAGGTCGGCGGGTTCCAAGACCTCGGCATCGGGTCCCAACCGCAGGAAGAGCCGGGCGAGCCATGTCATCTGACGCGTCGGGAGGGTGACCACGACGGATCCCCCCTCCTCCTCGGCGGCATCGGTGGCGAGGTAATACTCCGCGACCCATCTCGCCTCCGGACGCAGCCGGACCCGGACGTCGACGTCCTCGGGTCCGGCGGTGTAGAGCGGGCGGCCCGCCCCCTGCAGCCCGCGTGGTTCGAAACGCTCCCCGGTCGGCTCGAGAGAGTCGATCCGATCGACGCGCAACAACCGCTCGTCGTCCACGTCGACGTCCCAGGCCGCGACGTACCACCGCCCGGCGCTCGCGAACACGGCCTCCGGATCGATCGTTCGCTCGGTGCGCGCCCCGGTGCTCGCCGCGACGTAGGCCACCTGCACGCGCTCCCGCCCGTCGGCGGCAGCCCGGACGGCGTCCAGGTGCACCGGCGCCTCGCCGCCCGTGACCCCCTCGATCCCGGCGGCGTCGAGCGTGTCCGGCCCGAGGGCGTCGCGGAGCTTCGCCAGCGCGGCGGTGAGCGCCGGCGCCCCCGGCATGCCGGGTGTGCTCGCGACCTCCGTGGCACGGACGTACACCGCCAGCGCCTCCTGGCGTGTGAGGCGGAGCGGTCCGGCGAAGTGGTCGGCCATCGAGATCCAGATCGCACCGTCCTCGTCGATGTCGACGTCGATCAGATCGCCCGGTCCGTACGGCGGCAGACCGGCGAGGAAGAGTTGCTCGACGTCTCGCCGCAGCTGCGCGACGGGGATGTCGAACAGCCCCGACGCTTCCTCGAGCGTCGTGCCGGGATGTTGGATCAGGTACGGGACGACGACGAGCATCCGTGCGAGCCGTTCCTCCACCTTCGCGGTGGTGCGCCGGCGCTCAGGCACCGAGCACCCGCCGGAGCCGCTCGACGATCTCCTCGCGCAGGGTGGGCGGTTCCAGCACCTCCGCGTCGGGGCCGAACCCCAGCACGATGGGCGCGAGCGTCGCAGGGTCGGCCGAGCGCACCGCGATGATCGCCCACCCGTCCGCACGGACGGCCTCGCGAGTCGCGCCCACGATGCTTGCCTCGGCGAGCACCGCCGCCGCTGGGCCGAACGCGATCCGCGCGACCGGCACGTCGGCCGCGTTCCACGGAGCTGCATCCACGTGGTCGATCGCGTGGAACCCTTCCGGTGGTGTGGCGCCCTCACCCACGTCGATGGGATCGCTCGTCACCCGCGACAACCGGAACGCTCGGATGGCGTCTCGCCCGTGGTCGTGTCCAACCAGGTACCAATGCCCGCTGCGGAACACGACGCCGTACGCGTCGACGGTGCGCTCCGACGCGGCGCCCTGCGCGGTCCGATAGCCGAACCGCAGCCGCCGGTGCTTGTTGGCACCGTCGGCCGCCGCCAAGAGCCGCGCGCTGTCTGCGTCGGTCTCGACGGCGAGCGGCCCGCCCGGGCCGCCGGTGAGGATGCCGCCCTCGGCCCCGTAGAGGAGCTTGCGGACACCCTGGGTGGCCTCAGCCGTCTCGGAGCCGCCATGCGCGGCGAGGTACAGCGCGGTGATCTCCTCGGGCGTGAAGCGGATCTCCGGCAGGTAGTAGCGCTCCTTGCGGATGGTGTAGCCCTGCTCGACCTCCCACGCGTCGGTGCCGATCATCTCGAGGGGTACGCCGTAGGCCCGAAGCATGTCCTTGTCCCGCTCGAACTTGCGCTTGACCGAATCGATGTTGTCGCCCTGATAGCCCTCGAGCGTCTCGCGGATCTGCTCGAACGTGAGCGGTGTCGGCGTCTCGAGCAGGAGCCCCACGAGGTTCAACAGGCGCTCGAGGGGTTCCATCGTGTCGTCGGCGGGCATCGCGCGCGATGATAGCCGTCGCATGCGAGCGGCCCGGCAGCGGCGATGATCGAGTACCTGCGCGACACGATCGACGGCAGACGCACGGTGTTCGCGAGGACCGCGGTGCAGATCGGTGTGGAGACGCGCGCGGTCACCGTCGCGCTCGGTCCATGGCCGGATCGACGCGCCGACCCGGGCGGCCCGTCCGGCCTCGACGCCACGCCGGTCGTGGTGACGATGGGCGATGCCGACGACGTCACGCTCCTCGCCTCGGGCGCGCGGCGCGCCGGTCGAGATCCAGCGATGGCCCTGCTCGAGCCGCGCGAGGATCTCGGGCTGGAGCTCCTCGCGGCGGCGGGCCGAGGCGCCGAGGTCGTGGTGATCGTCGGGGGCGGATCCGAGGAGCTTCGACTCGCTCGCGTCCTCGGAGGAAGGGCCATCGCCGCTCTCGCGTTCGATGATCCCTCGTCGATCGCCGCGCTGGCTCGCGACCTCGATGTCGACGTGCACGTCGTGGTTCCCGGCCATGACGACGGGATGCGCG
>JBKPRM010000266.1:0-14467 GCA_046734555.1 Actinomycetota bacterium
GAACATCAGCGCCGCGATCCCGACGATCAGCCATGGGAGGATCAACGGCGCACCGACGAGGCCGCTCACCGCCGAGCGCCCACGGAACCGGAACCGCGTCAGCCCGAACGCGGTCAGCGTGCCCAGGACGAGACAGACGGGCGCCACGATCGAGGCCACGACGATCGAGTTCACCAGCGCCTCGTGGAGGAGTTCGTCGTGGAACGCATCGGTGTACCAGTGGAACGTCACGCCACTCAGCGGGAACGCGAGCACGTTCGAGTCGTTGATGCTGAAGATGAACAAGATCACGAGGGGTCCGAACAGCACCAGGTAGACCGCCGTCAAGAACCCGCGCCATCCCCACGTGACGCCGAGCGACCGCGCTCGCTGACCCGACGCGCTCGGGGCCGTCGAGATGCTCGGCAGGACCCCGTGTTCAGCGCTCCTCGTGGCCATCAGCCCTCCCGCCGCATCAGCTCGCTTTGACCTCGGTCCACGCGGCGACCCACGCGTCGCGGTTCGCAGGCGGGCTCGCGGGGATCGCGTTGTCGAGGTGGAACGGGGCGTCGAGCGAGGCCTGCTTGATCAGGTCCGGCGACGCGAGGTCGAGCGTCTTCTCGTTCGCTACCTGGTAGTTCCACTGCTCGGCCTCGTACAGCTCCGCCTCGGGGCTCGAGTAGTAGTTCAGCAGCGCGTATGCGGCGTCGAGGTTCTCGGGCGCGACGTCGGGTGTGATCCCGTACCCGCATGCCCAGAGGAACTGGCCTTCCTTCGCGGTGGCGAACTTCGCGTTCACCCCCTCTTTCTGAAGCGACTTCGCCGTGTCCGGATAGCCCGAGCTGATCACGATCTCGCCCGACTTGAACAGCGACTTCACCTCCGCGTCGCCCTTCCAGAAGGTGCGGAACTGCGACTTGTGGTCGATCAGGTACTGCTTCACCTGGTCGATCTGCGCCTGATCCATGTTGATCGGGTCGGTGATGCCATTCGCGAGAGCGCCGATCATGAACGCGGTCACGGCGATGTCCTCCATGCCGGTCCGACCCGACCACTGTGGATCGAACAGATCCGTCCATGAGTCCGGCGGCGTCGTCACGACGTCGGCGTTGTACACGATCCCGGATGTGCCGGCGTCGACCGGCACCATGTAGACCTGACCGTCGACCTGGACACCGGGCAACTGCTGCATCGATGGGAACAGCTCGTTCCAGTGCGTCAGGCGGCTCTGGTCGAGCGGCGCGTAGATGCCCTTCTGCACCATCTCCAGCGTGGCCTCGTCGACGCAGCTGTTGACGACGTCGGCATCGAACCCCGCCTGGATCTTCGCGATCGCTTCCTCGTTCGACCCCATCGAAGAGGTCTCGAGCTCGATGTTCGGATACGTCTTCTCGAAGTCGGCGAGGTAGCCGGGGTCGAACCCGTCGGAGTAGCTCAGCAGTCGGATCGTGCCGCTGATCGAGTCGGGAGACTCAGAGGCCCCGCCGACGCTCGTAGTGGTGGTGGTTCCACCGCCGCAAGCGGCAACCACGAGCGTCAAGGACACGGCGATCGCGCCGCGCTTCACGAACGGACCCATCGGCGGACCGACCTCCTCCCGCAGCGCGATCAGGCGGCCGTCGCCCGGGTCGCGCAAGCGCTCTCGCCCTTGGACGGGGGCGAACGTAGGCCAGCGCTAGGTAGATTGTCAACCGTTGACAAACTCCGGCCCGTCGGGAGCATCTGCCGCGAGGACCTGGGCGATGAGGTCCCCCGCCTCCTCTGAGTGAGAGCCGAAGGCGCGCGCTGCCCGCTCCTCGTCGCCGGCCTCGATCGCCTCCACGAGAGGACGGTGCTGGGTCGACACCTCGTCGAGCGACCGCAGCGCGAGCTCGTCCAGACGCAGGAGCGCGCGGAGCGTCGGCACGTAGCGGTCGAACACCTCGAGGATCCGGGAGTTGCCGCAGAGCTCGCACAGGGCTTGGTGGAACGCCAGGTCGGCGCGGGAGACACGCACGGCCGACCCGGCGCGGACCGCTGCGTCGATCTCGTCTGCGAGGGCGCGCAGCTGCCGCAACGCTGCCGGATCGCGCCGCCGAGCGAGCATGCGGGCGGCCCTGCCCTCCAGCGCCGCTCGCAAGCCGTAGATCTCACGCACGTCCTCGGCGGTCAGGCTGACCACGAACGTGCCGCGCCGAGGCTCTTCCTTCAGCAGCCCCTCGGCGCGCAGGAGCTTGAACGCCTCGCGGACGGGACCCCGGCTGATCGCGAGCTGCTCGGCGATCTTCGCTTCCACGAGATGCTCCCCGGGACGGAACCCGCCCGCGAGGATCTGCTCGCGGATGCGGTCGGCTGCGTCCTCGGCGAGTGAGCGAGGGGCCGACAGTGGAGCGAGCGATCCGCCACCTGACACGGCGAGTAGCATAGCGCGGTGTCGACAGTCGACGAAAGACAACATGGGGGACGGCCAGCACGTTTCGACGGCCGTCGCGTGATCGTCACGGGAGGGGGCCGGGGCATCGGCCGGGGCATCGTCGATGCCTTCCTGGCGGAGGGGGCGCACGTCCTCGCGACGGACGTCTCCACCGAGTCCTTGTCCGGACTCGAAGGCCCGCCCGGCGATCGCCTGTGGACACATGCTGCCGATCTCGCCGACGTGGGGCAGGTGGGGGGCATCGTTCCCGCGGCGGTCTCTGCCTTGGGCGGCGTCGACGTCTTGGTCAACAACGCCGGCGTGCAACCCGACGGTCCGTTCCTCGACGTGTCCGCGACGGACCTCGACACGTGCATGGCGGTCAACGTGCGAGCACCGCTGCTGTTGATGCAAGACGTGTGCCGGCACCTGATCGACAACGGCAGGCGAGGCGCGATCGTGAACATCGCGAGCGCGAACGCCTTCCAGAACGAGTCAGCAGAGTCGATCTACAACGCGTCGAAGGCCGCGTTGGTCGCGCTGACCAAGGCTGTCGCGCACGAAGTGGGACACCTCGGCATCCGCGTGAACTGCGTCGCTCCCGGCGAGACGATCACGCCGGAGGCCGAGCAGGAACTGGCCAGCGATCCGGAGCAAGCGACCGTCGTGCGGCGATATCTCTCGCGCATCCCGCTGCAGCACGCCGGAACGCCGCGGGACCAGGCGATGGCCGTCCTGTTCCTGGCGAGCGACGACGCGCGGTTCATCTCGGCGCAGACGCTCGTCGTCGACGGCGGAGAGATCGGCGGCGGCCGATGGTACGACGATGACGATGCACCGCCACCACGGCGACACGACCGGCCGCTCACCAGCTGATCTCGCTCACTCCTCGCCGCGCGCCCGTCGCATCGCCTCCTTGACACCGTCGACGTCCAACGTCATCTCGAAGAAGCCGATGCGCTCCTCGTAGACCGAGCCGTCGGCCTGCGTCTTCACCTCGTTTTCGAACACGTGCACCACGGGGAGTCCCAACTGGACGCCCGCCAATGGACCCACCCACGCAGGATCGCCGTCGCGAACGGTCTCGGCCGCGACCTCGACCGCCTCGGCGTCTCCCGCACCGAGCATCACGACGATGTTCTCCGTTCCGAGCTCATCGACGATCCGCTTGATCAGGGCTTGGTTCTCCGGGTCCATCGCTCCCGAGGCCGTTCAGACGAAGCACTCGGTGCGGGTCTCGATCACCTCGGCGCCGGCGCTGCGCGCGACCTCGGCGAGGGCTTCGCCGGGCACGCTGTCTCGTTCGCCAAGCGCGATCACCTTCTTGCCCCGTAGCTCCATGGCGTGCATCACCTCCTTCCGTTCCCGTGGCCGTTCAGGCTTGCCGCAGGTGCTCGGGCACCGGCGGTCCGACCGCCGGCGCGCCGTCGAGCAGTCGCAGGATCGCTTGCTCGATCTGGTCAGGTGTCGTGCCGTTGCTCGTGAGGCGTTCGACCTCGACGCCGTCGCGCAGCGTGAGGTAGGCGGGAAGCCCCACGACGCGCAGCTCACGGCAGATCTTCCGGTTCTCGGGCGCATCCACCGTGAGGAATCTGACACGGTCCCCGTAGATCTCCGCGAGATCGTCGACCGCGGGCATCAGCGCGAGGCACGGCTGACACTGTGGTCCCCAGATGTCGACGAGCACGGGCCCTTCTGCACTGAGCGCTTCGAACGTGTCGACGGTCGCTTCGATCATCCGGCTCATGCCTCCAACGTCACGGACACGCCGTCCCACTGCCGCGTGAGGCGGCCGAGGAACAGCGAGCCCTTCGCCAACAACATCGTTCGATGCAGCGTGCCGTCCCGAAGGCGCGCGAGCGCGTGCGGGAGCCACGGGACGGCGCTCGCGATGTGGCCCTGCGTCGGCACGTACCCCGGGAGTCCGTGCCGCCGGGCGAAATTCGGGATGTCGTCCCTCGTAAGCTCGCCCCGCACGACCCCGAGGCCGGCGAGCATCTTGTAGTTGCGGTCAGCGACGTCCCCGCCGCCCTGCGGCTCGGTGATCTCCGGGTTGTGGAGCTCGGTGGCGTACACGCCCACGGCTTCGATCCCAACGCCGAGCGCGTCGAGCGGTCCGCCGACCAGAGCGCCGAGCTGCGCCTGGGGAGTCTCGCCTGCCTCGATCGGCATCCGGCCGACGGCGTCGGTGCGGAGCACCGGCCCGTTCGATCCATCCGCCGGTTCGACGACGACGGCCATACCGGCGAGCACGTCTTCGAGGATCGGGTAGCCCTTGGCGAGCGCGCCTTCGAACTTCATGCCGAGCTTGCCGAGCGACCCGCCCGCGACGACGACAACCCGTTCTTCGATGCCGGCCTCGATCAGCGCAGCTGCGAGCACCATGGCGTGCACCGGCGCGGCGCAGAACGACTTGACGTCGATCGCGCTCGCGCGCGCGAGGCCACACTCTTCGGCGATCGCCTTGGCCATATTGCCGCCGCCGCGCTGATAGCGGTCTCCGACCGCCTCCTCCCCACATCCGATCGCGTGCGTGATCGAGGCGGGGTCGAGATCGACACGCGTGATCAGATCGCGAAGAGCGTGCACCCCGCTCGCCTTGATCGCGAGGTTCTCGAGCAGGACCTGCGCGCTGAGCGACTCGTCGAGCTCGTGATCGCCGACGAAGGTCGCGACGACCTTCTGTCCGTCGAAGAGCTCGAGCGCGTCAGCCACCCCTGCATCGGCAGCTCGGACGAGGTCGAAGCGGTCGACCTCCTCGAGCAGTGCGTAGAAGGAAGACTGCGACATGACCTCCCCGCTGGTTCCGTGAGGGGACGCGTCGACGACCGGCTCCTTCCACCAGGGGCGAGGACGATCCCACAGATCCTCGGGCGGCAGGTTGCCGACGAAGACCTGGTTCGGCGCGTAGGCGACGGCGTCCTCGAACGTCCGCAGGGATCCGGCCGCCTCGGCGAGCTTGCCCGGCTCGCGGCTCGGTTTCGACCCGTACCGGATGAGATCGGGAACATGCTCGAGCACGAGCGATGCGTGCGTGACCGCGGCTCGACGGGTCATGGCTCGAGCTCCCAGACGGTTCCCGGTTCGACCTCTGTGCGCAACATCGCCAGAGCGCGACGGAAGATCGCCACGCGAAGCTCGTGCTCGCCGTCGGCCGCGAGCGACGGATCGCCGGTCGGGTGTGTGATGGACACGCCGCGCAGGATGCGATTCGCGCCCACCATCTGGGCGATGGTCGGCAGAGCAGTGATGAACACGGTCGGGATGCCTTCTCGTTCGAATTCCTTCGTCAGCGTTGCCCCGCAACGCGTTCCAGTTCCTCAGGTGCCGGTCAGGATCACCGCCCCGACTTGCGCTTCGCGGAGGTCGGCGGCGATCTCCTGTCCGTGGCGAGCCGCGGTCGCGACCGGCGTGTCGACGCCGCTGGTCGTGTAGAAGACCTCGTGCAGCGCGCCGAACTCGTGTGCGCGCTCCAGGGCGCGGGCGGCATCCAGCGGGACCAACCGGTTCGGGTCCCCGTTCGCGAAGGCGGTGTCGAACCCGGCGTGGACGGACTCGTAGTGGTCCGCGTCGAGCGAGTCGACGTGCGCGATCGGATAGCGGAGCCACACGTTGGCGTGGCGGGTGGGCAGCCGATCCGGGTTCCCTTGCGGCACGCAGCCGGCCTCGGTGACCAGTGCGATCTTCGTCGTCGGGAGGTCGACGACCGGCGCAGGAGGCGGCACCCGGTCGCCGCGAGGTTCGACTTCGGTACGCACGTCGCCGGCGAGCTTCGCGAGCACGAGGTCGATCGCGCGCTGCGCACCGGTGCGTTCCGATAGGACGTTCACGCGGATGCCGCGCGGCAGGTATCCCTCCGCATCGGGATCGCCGACGGCTTCGCCCGCGGCGAGACGACCCGCGAGCGAGGCGACCACCGGAAGGACATCGCGCATGCTGGCGACGCTCGAACCTGTGGGCACGATGTACGCGCCGCCCTCGGCCGCGAGAACGCCGGGAGAGTCGGGCGTCATCGCTGCGACGACCGGGATGCCGGCGCGCCCCGCTTCACGGGCGAGGACGCCGCACGCGTAGCCGTATCGACCGGAGCCGAAGGATGGACCGCAGACGAGCACGTCGGGCCCGATATCCTCGAGCCACGTCAGGAGGGTCGCGACTGCGTCCGCTTCATGCTCCCCGAAGTAGTCGTCGCCGCAGGCGAGCGTGACATCGGGCGCGATGCCAGCGGCCGCGAGCCCGCGACCAGGCCCGTACGAGCCATCGAGACGAACAGGCTCCTGATCCGCGGACGCTTCCGCTCCGAGCCCGGCGAAGAACTGATTGAGGTAGTGGACGACCGTCACGCGGGCACCGCCGTCCATCGAGCGTCTCCTGTCTGCACGAGCCCGCCGAGGTAGTGCACGGCCGCGATCCGCTCACCGACCGCGGCGCGCTCGGGCGTGCCGATCACCCGCTCGGGCGTCCAGGCCTCGACGAGCTCGTCTTCGTTCCCGGTGCTGATGAGGCTCGTCGCTTCGGGAACGTGATCGGTCAGGCCGCCGTTCGTCTCGCAGACGAGCGCAACGGTGCGGATGCCGCGACGCTCGCACTCCTGCACGGTCAGCATCGTGTCCGTATGAGAGTTCCCCGACGAGAAGGTCGTCACGATCGCGGCGTCGGCCCCGAGGTCGCTCGCCAGCGACGCCGATGCCTCGGCCGCGAGGCGCTTCTGCGTCGCTCCATCGAGGTAGGCAGGCGCCAGGATCACGCCGGCGAAACGGAGGCAGGAGCCATCGGCGCCGGCCAGCTCCCGTATCAGCACGTTGTCCTGGTACACGGCGGTGACGTTGCGAACGCCCGGCCAGTCGTACGCGCCGTTCGTGAGCGAACCGGAGAGCACGTGCCGAGCCGCGACGAGGCGGGGCTTGAACACTCGCAAGGGCTGTCCGTCCCAGAAGCTGTCCACGAGCGGACCTTCGGAGGCGACCTGGAGGATGAGCGCGATGTTCGGGAGAGAGGGCTCCGTCGATGGATCACCGAACGCGACCACGTCGGTGGGCTGGTGGCCCTCGGTCACAGACGCAAGCTCGCGGCAGATGCGGGTTGCTTCGCGCCGTATCGCGGCGTCGACCTCGGACGCCGCAACGTCCGAAGCCGGCACACATCGCAGCACCACGTTGCAGGTGGCTCCCCACGGACTGCGATCCGCCGCCGGCCCGCCCATGTCGACCAACGACACTGGGAGCTCTTCGGCGTCGGGATATCCCGCCTCGCGCCAGTCACAGACGGTGAGGACGGCGACGCCCTGGAGTCGATGCAGCCGCGCGTCGCTCAGGCGAACGTCGGGCAGCACGACATCGAGGACGTTCGAGATGCGGACGCGATCGCCGGGACGGACGACCTCGACCGTGGCCTCCGCCAGCGCCGGTTCCCCGGCTCCGACCGCGAGCTGCGGTAGCGACACGGTCAGCCGCCGGTCGCTCCACCCTGTCTGGGTCCCCTCGACGACCTCGTCGACCGCGAACGTCGCGATCTCGAGATCAGCGAGCGTGGATTCCAACTCGGGCGAGTGTAGCCCGATGTCGCTTCCCGGGTCGAGGGCTAGCTGTGCCAGCCGGCTTCGCTGCAGGCGACCGGGCCGGGGTAGGGGTCGAACGGTGTGTTGATGCTCGTCGGATCCGGTGGGTAGCGGTCCGGGTCGACGATCCCACGCTCGACGGTCGCCTCCGTGATCACGGCGCAGAACCTGGTCCCGGACTCGCTCGGCGAGATGAGCATCACGCCGTCTTCCGTCGTCGGCGCGATGTAGATGCTTCCCGGGAACACGGCCCCTGCCTGGGTGTGCCGATCCGACCACTGGATCAGATGCGCCAACGCGTCGCCGGCCCTCCAGTCGAAATCGACGGCCTTGCCACCGTCGCCGAGGAACGTGCGCACGACCGGTATCGCGGAGGTGAGGTCGCCTGTCGCCTTGGCGTCCTGTTCGGCAACGGTGTTTCCCCATGCCACTGCATCCCCGAAGCATGAAACCCGCTTCACGGCGGCTGCGACCTCGGATCAGTGGAACACGGGGTAGTGCAAGGGCTGTCCGGCCACCCCCATGTCGCCGATCGAGAGGAACGTATCGCCCACGTTGGCGACGACTGCACGCTCGAGATCAGGGCCGACCCAAGCGATGTTCGTCGGGGCGTCGAACGTGTGCGCGAGATGGTCGTCGAAGACCAGGTCAACGGTCCGGTCCGGCGCGATCCGGACGAGGCCGTCGGGGCGATACAACGTGACCCAGAGGGAACCATCCGCGGCAAGCGCGACTCCGTCGGCATCGGTGTCGGGAAGTTCCGCGATGACGGAAACGGCGCCCGCGCCGCCATCCGCACCGATCGCGACCCGGACGAGACGTTGCGCATGCGCCTCCACCACGATCAGGGCCGACCCGTCCGGCGTGATGAGCGCGCCATTCGGATAGCCGGGGACGGCGTCGGTCCAGCGCTCGACGGCTTCTCCACCCGGAGCGATACGCAGGATCTCCGGGCGCCCCTCCTCTCCCGAGCAGGTCACATACAGGAACCCGTCGGACCCGAACGCGGGGACGTTCGGACAGTCCATGTCGGCGCCCGCGACGCCCCGTGCGTACGTGGTGAGCGTGTCGTCGGCAGGGTCCCAACGGACGACTTCGCCGTTGCCGTCGTCACACGCGTACACGCGACCCTTGCCGTCGACGGCGATGCCGAGCATCGAGCCCCCGCTGGAAGCGACCTCCGTGACGTCGCCGTCGAGCGTCACCGCGTAGATCTCGCCGCCCTCGCCCCCGGCGAACACGCGGCCGCTGATCGGATCCCAGGCAACCCCCTCTGGATGGTTCAGGTCGCCGGCGAGCTCGGAGAAGACGTCGGGGTCGATCACGAGCCTGAGCCCACCGCCTCGGCGATCGCCTCGTCGAGGATGCGCAGGACCGTGTCCATCACGTCGACGGGCATCGTGAGCGAGGGCTGGATGTTGAGCGAGGTCGTCGACGGGTCGACGAGCAGCCCGCGCTGGATGCACCCCCACACCACGCGTGCTTGGAGGTCCAGATCACGTTCCTTCGTGGTGCGATCCCGAACGAACTCGATCGCCTGGAAGCATCCGATCGCACGGACGTCGCCGACCGCCCGGTACCGACCCAACAACGCGCGCAGCCCGTCGATCGCCGCGGCCTCGAGCTCGCGGACGTTCTCGAGGACCGGCTCGCGCTCGAAGACGTCCAGGGTCTCGAGCGCGGCGGCGCACGCAGCCGGCAGCCACGACCAGGTCGAGCCGGTCGACACATCGTCGAAGTCCATCGCGGCGTCGGTGCCGAGTACGGCCCCGATGGGCATCACGCCACCGCCCATCGATTTGCCGAGTGCCATCAGGTCCGGCTCCACGCCCCAACGCTGCACCGCGAACATGTGACCCGTCCGGCCGAAGCCGGTCTTCACCTCGTCGACGGCCAGGAGGAAGCCGAACTCGTCGCACAGCTCGCGCAGCGCCGTCCAGAAGGCCTCGGGCGGCGCGACGCACCCGCCTGAGCCCATGACCGGCTCGAGAAGCACGCCGGCCACCTCGCGAGGATCCACAGCGTGATGCAGCAGATGGTCACGGATGTAGTCCACGGTCCCGTCGCCGCTGCCTCCGGGCCTCGCGACGAACGGCGTTCGGTACGGGCTCGGGTACGGGACGTGGACGAAGCCGGGCATGAGCGCCCGATAACCGAGGGATTGATCGCTCTCCTCCGCGCCGACGGCGCCCGCGGTGCCGGCCTCCCCGTGATAACCGCCCATGAACCCGATGACGATCGGCCTGCCCGTCGCGCGCCGCATGAACCGGATCGCCGTCTCGACGGCTTCCGTCCCGTTCAGCGCGATGTCGACCCGCGAGAGGTTCCCCGGCGCGATCGCGACCAGCCGCTCAGCGAGCGGGAGCACGTATTCGTGCGAGAAGTAGTGCGTGTCTTCGTTGCCGTACCGACGCAGCGCCTCGACCGCCGCCTCGACGATGTCGTCGCGTCCCGCCCCGAGCGGCACGGATGCCATCGCACTCACGCAGTCGAGATAGACGTTCCCGTCGATGTCCTCGACGTGGTATCCCGACTTGCGGTTGATGACGAACGGACCGACCTCCTCGGCCAAACCGCGATAGAGCACCTTCTTCTGACGCTCGAGGATCTCGCGCGTGCGAGGTCCGGGCGGCGGGGAGACGATGTGCGGCACCTCGGTCATCGCCGCGACCTCCGCGCGTCACGCAGCACCTCGCGGGCGGCGTTGCGCCCGTTGGCGCCGGATACGCCCCCGCCGGGATGGGTTCCCGCCCCGCACAGATACAGCCCGGCGATCGGGGTGCGGTAGTTCGCGTACCCGCGAGCCGGCCGCAGGAACAGCAGCTGATCCGGCGCCATGTCGCCGTGCAACGCGTGGCCGCCGGTCAAGGCCATCAGCCGTTCCATGTCGAGCGGCGTCACGACCTGGCGGTGCTCGATCAGATCGGGAAGCTTCGGGAAGTGCTCCGCGATCGTCGCGATCGCGCGGTCGGCACGGTCCTCCTTGATGTCGTCCCACGAGCCCTCGCGGAGCCGGTACGGCTGGGAGTTCACGTCGATCGTGATGATGTGCTTGCCCTCGGGCGCGAGCGTCGGGTCGTGCACGGTCGGGAAGCACAGCTCGATGTGCGCCGGGTCGGCGGGGATGCCTTGCAGTGCCTGCGCCTGCTGGAAGTCCATGTCCGGGATGAACGGGTTCAGCTCCATGATCCCTGTGTGGTACGGCTGCACCCCGCCCTCGGGAAGTCCCTTCACGTACGGGAGGTCGCTCACCGCCAGGTTGATCTTGATGCTCGTTCCCATGCATCGGTACGCCCCGATCTGTGCGACGAACCCGTCGGGAAGATCAGCGCGCTCGCACAGCCTCAGGAACGTGCGCTTGGGGTCGGCGTTGGACAGCACGCGGCGTGCGGGCAACTCTTCGCCGCTCGCGAGTCGCACGCCGACCGCACGGCCGCCCCTCGTGAGCACGCGATCGACCTCGGCATCGCACCGGATCTCGCAGCCCGCTTCCCGCGCCGCTTCGGCCATCGTCTCGGTCAGCCGGCCCATGCCGCCGCGGACGAACCCCCACTGCCGGACGCCGCCTTCGGCCTCCTCGCTCGCGTGATCGTGCAACAGCACGTACGCGGTGCCGGGGGTGGACGGACCGGCGACGCTGTCATTGATCGCGTGCCACCCGAGCGCCGCTTTCACGTGGTCGCTCTCGAAGCGCTCGGAGAGGAACTGCGTCGCGCTCGTCGAGAATAGGAAGGCGAGTTCGGCGAGGTGCTTGCGCTGCCGCAGCCCGACGCGGCCCCACCGGGCGAGCTCGCGCAGATCGGCCAACGTGCGGATGCGCGGATCGAGCGCTGTCCAGTCGAACGACGGGATCACGCCTTGCACGAGCATCGCGAGGTCGTGCTCGAACGCCGGCAACGCACGCGCGTCGGCGGTCGAGAACCGCCCGGTCTCCTCGACGTTGGCGACCATGTCCTCGCCGAGGGAGTAGTGTGCGCCGTCGGGATACAGGTTGAGCGTCGGACCCGCGGGATCGACGACGATCCCACGTTGCGCGAGCCGCATGTCTCGCCAGATCGACTCGCGCAGCATCGACAGCACGTAGGCGCCGGTCGATGCGCGGAAACCGGGGGCGAACTCCTCGGTGTTGCACGCGCCGCCGACGAACGAGCGCCGCTCGAGGATCAGGGCTCTCATGCCCGCTTGGGCCAGCGAGAAGCCGGCGACGAGCCCGTTGTGCCCGCCGCCGATGACGATCGCGTCGTACGTCTCGGTTGCCATCAGTGAGCGATGAGGCCGGAGCGACCGGGCGGCCGCGCCGGTCTCATCTTGCCTTCCGCCTCCTCAGGGCGTCGAGCCCGGCAGGTTGAGCAACAGCAGCTGTGACGCCTCACCGCTCGACGAGTTCGGCACGAGGTCGAAGCCCGGCTGCAGGGTGCTTCGCGTGTGCGCCTGCACGTCGAGGAGCCACCACCCGGAGCCGAACAACCTCGAGGCGTCGACGACGCCGGAGGACTCCCACGACCCCGCACCCGAGGACTTCGCATCCTTGTCGGGGGTGTTCACGCGGGCGATCCACGTGAGCGACTTCGAGGAGAAGCTGTAGAAGCCGAGACGCGAGTAGCCGCCGAGGTTGTCCTGCCCCGGCGGGTTGCTCTTGATGTTGTCCGCGTTGCGGTCCTCCTGGATCATCAAGCCGAGGCTGGACGCCCCGAGGTTGTCGGGGTTCCGGAGGTTGTCGACCCTGCTGTCGAGGACGACCGTGAGCGATGCGTGCAGCGGGTTCCTCGTGTCGTGGGCGAACCGGTAGATCCGACCATCGAAGTCCTCGGAGTTCTTCGTGCCGGTGTCGGCCATGTAGAAGGCGCCCGGCTGGCCCGGCACCTCGGTGCCGTCCTCCGGACGCACGAAGTCGAAGGCGTTCACCGACTGCGCGAACGACTCGAGCGTGCCGAAGTCTGCGGTCGCGCTGGCGGGCACGGGCTTGAACGTGCCGGCGATCGTTCGGCCCTTCGCGATGTCGTTGGGCGACGGATCCCCGTCGAGCGTCGCATCGGGGACCCAGACGTACAGCTGTCCTCGGCCCGCCAGCAGGTCGGCCATCGTTGCGGCCTTGTAGAGGTACTGCTGCGACAGACCGGCTTCCTCGTCCTCGGTGAGCTCCACGATCACGCCCTGGCGCGACAGCGACGTCATCGGCACGACGTTCTCGTGCTCGAACCGGCCCAACCAGGGCAGCTCGAAGTGCTGTCCCGTCGTGGCGTTCACGGCGAGCGCGCGACCCTTGCCCGACGTGAGCGTCTCCTCGCCGAGGAAGTACCACGGGTTGCCGTCGATCATCGCCAGCGTGCCGGAGCAGAAGTCCTCATAGCCTTCGGATCCATCGATCGGATACGAGCCGCTCAGGACACCGCCACCGTTGGCCAAGGTCAGGTGCGACAGGCGGGCCCACGTCGGGTCCGACCCTTCGAGCTCGTGGTTCACGAAGACCTCGATCGTGCCCTTGGAGCTGCGGTACGCGCCGATGCCGTCCATCGTGCCGGTGGCCTGATAGCCGCCGACGATGTCGCCGGCCGAGAGCAGCGGTTCGATCTGCACGCCGTTCACGAGCGGCACGAGCTGTGCGGGTTGCTGCGTGAAGAAGCCGCCGCCGGTGCCGGGGGCGCCTGTGGCCGCACTGCCGGCTCCCACGAGGGTCACGGCCAACGCCAGGACCATCATGAGGGGTGCGCTCTTCCTCATCCCTGTCTCCTTCCGGGGGCGAGCCGAGAAGAGGCCCGCGGTCGGCAGATTGTTAACAGTCGACCGCCGGATGAGTCAAACGCGCGGCCTGAGGGGCCTCACACGTCCGGTTCCCGCGTCCGAGGTTGGCCGGCGACCGTCGCGAGCACCCCCGCACCGAGGATCAGCACGCCCCCCAGCACGACCGAGGCCGTGATCGGCTCGCTCAGGAACAACGCGGCGAGCACCGCCACGGTGAGCGGCTCGATGACGCCGATGATGCCGTTGCGAACCGCACCGATCCGCCTGAGGCTCGCCATCATGCAGACGAACGCTCCCGCGGTGAACGCGGCCATCGCGAACACCCGAAGGGCCGCGAGGTCGCCGCTGGGGAGCCTCCAGGAGCCAGACACGAGGGCGTACGTCAGGTTGGACAGGGACGCGCCACCCGCGATCCACAGCCCGGTCGTGAGGGACGGCGTGCGGATCGCGATCCGGTCGGTCGCGACGAGGTAGGCCGTGTAGGCGAACGAACACCCGAGCGCCAGCGCGATCCCGGCCGTCTCGATGTCGATGCCGGATCCCCCGACGATCACGACCGCGCCGCCGGACAGTGCCATCGCGACCGCTATCACGATGGTGCGCGCAGGCACCCGGCGGTCGAGCACGCTCGCAGCGACCATCACCCACACCGGGTACAGGTAGAAGAGCAAGGTCACCGACGCCGCGCTCCCGTGGTTGAGGCCCGCCCAGTACAGCGCCGACTCGGTCCCGTACCCCAGGAGGCCCGCGAGCGCCAAGCCGAGCCGCTCGCCCGGCTCGGGCACGAGCGGTTGACC
>JBKPRM010000267.1:0-5739 GCA_046734555.1 Actinomycetota bacterium
ATCCACACGTCAGCCTGCTCGATGCCGTCCGTGAAGAACTCGGACTCACCGGCTCCAAGGAGGGCTGCGACGACTCGGAGTGCGGCGCGTGCATGATGCTGCTCGACGGCGAGCCGGTGAACTCCTGTTCCTACCTAGCGCTGCAGGCCGACGGCCGCGACGTGACGACCGTGGAAGGTCTCGCCGGCGACGAGGAGGTCGGTCCGCTCCAGCGCGCGTTCCTCCAACAGAGCGGCGTCCAATGCGGGTTCTGCACGCCAGGCATGCTCGTCTCGGCGACCGCTCTGCTGCGGCACAACCCCGACCCGACCGAAGAGGAGATCCGGATCGGCCTGTCCGGGAACCTCTGCCGTTGCACCGGCTACCGGGGGATCGTCCGCGCCGTCCGCCAGGTCGCGTCCGGCGAGGTCCCTCCTCTCGGCGCGGCCCCGGTCCACGCGGACTCCACGCCCCCTCACCACGCCGGCTGAAGCCGCCTGCTTGCATCCGAACACCTGTTCGGTTAGCTTCCAGCCGTCCGGGAAGCCCGAATGACAGGGGTGTAAGTTATGTCAGACGCGGTCGGTAGCGTGCTCGAACGCCAGCAGGAAGCGCTCGCTCGACCCTCCTCCAGGGTGGGCCGTGAGGGGAAGGGGGATCGCGTGGATCGCGACAAGATCTTGGACGTCACGCTCCAGCAGATCGAGAAGCAGCACGGCCGCGGCGCCGTGATGAAGCTGGGCGAGCACCCGATGAACGTGGAGATGCAGACGATCCCCACGGGGTCGTTGGCGCTCGACATCGCGCTCGGGGTCGGGGGCGTGCCGAGGGGCCGGGTCGTCGAGGTCTTCGGGCCGGAGGGCTCGGGCAAGACCACCGTCTGTCTGCACATCATCGCCGAGGCGCAGCGCCAGGGCGGGATCGCGGCGTTCATCGACGCTGAGCACGCGCTCGACCCCACCTACGCGCGCGAGCTCGGGGTCAACATCGACGAGCTGCTCGTGAGCCAGCCCGACTCGGGTGAGCAGGCGCTCGAGATCGCCGACATGCTCGTGCGTTCCGGGGCGTTGTCGCTCGTCGTGATCGACTCGGTGGCTGCGCTCGTCCCGCGCGCCGAGATCGAGGGCGAGATGGGCGACACGCACGTCGGGCTCCAGGCGCGGTTGATGTCCCAGGCGATGCGCAAGCTCTCGGGTTCGCTGTCGAAGTTCGAGACGACGGCGATCTTCATCAACCAGCTCCGCGAGAAGATCGGCGTGATGTTCGGCTCGCCCGAGACGACGCCGGGTGGACGCGCGCTCAAGTTCTACTCGTCGGTCCGGCTCGATGTTCGCAAGATCGAGAACCTGAAGGACGGCACCGAGGTCGTCGGCTCACGCACGCGCGTCAAGGTCGTCAAGAACAAGGTCGCGCCGCCGTTCCGCCAGTGCGAGTTCGACATCATGTACGGCAAGGGCATCTCCAAGGAGGGCTCGCTGCTCGACGTCGGCGTCGACCTCGAGATGATCAAGAAGTCCGGCGCATGGTTCACCTACGAGGGCGAGCAGCTCGGCCAGGGTAAGGAGAACGCCCGTGCGTTCCTCGCCGAGCACACCGATGTCCGTGACGAGATCGAGTCGAAGGTGCGCGAGGCCGTCGGGTTGAACGGCTTCTCCGAGGCCGACGACCGGCCGATCGAGATCGATCCTGACCTCGTCGAGCTCGAGCCCCCGGCGAAGGCCGGCAAGAAGGCGGGCTGACCGCGGTGGCCGCGCAGGCCGAGGACGGCGCGCGGCGTGTCCGAGACCGCAACCGGAAGCCGAGCAAGAAGCGCGACATCCACGAGCGGGCGCTCGGGCTCCTTGCCGTGCGGCAGCGGAGCCGCAGGGAGCTCGAGCGTCGGCTCGTCCAAGCGGGCTTCGAGCGCGATGACGTCGAGGTCGAGCTGTCGCGCCTCGAGACAGTCGGCCTGATCGACGACGAAGTCTTCGCTCGCGCTCTCGTCGAAGGCAAGATGGGATCGCGGGGCGAGTCACGCCGCGTCGTGGCCGGCCGTCTGGCACAGGCAGGCGTCGCGCCCGACGTCGCGCGGCTCGCGCTCGACGAGGCGCCCGAGGGGGAGCAGGAGCGTGCGGATCGCCTCGCCGAGACGCGCGCGGGCCGCCTCGCCGGGTTGGATGAACATGCCGCGGTCCAACGGCTGTACGGGTTCCTGGCCAGACGGGGCTATCCGCCGGAGATCGCTCGGACGGCTACCCGCAGAGCCCTTGGGCTGCAAGCCGTCGACGCGTGAACCCTTGTTTCGGCCATCGGCGCGCCGTAAGGTGTGGGCGACCAACTACACACCTTCCGAGAGGCACCATTCCGACCCTGTCACGAGTGACACGCCGACCGATGACCGAGCGATCCGACGTCAAGATCACCGCGCCGAGGAGGGGCGACCCCTCCTAGGGCGGCGGCAGCGTTCCGTGTCCAGGGCCTGACCGGTCCTCTCCCTGACACCGCAGGGAGGCAACATGATCCCGGTGATCGTGGGCATCGCCGCGCTGGCGGTCGGCGCCGTCGTCGGGTTCCTCGTCCGCGCCAACATGGCGAAGACGTCCGCAACGACCCTCGAGGCCCAGGCGCGCCAGAAGATGGTGGACGCAGACGGCAAGGTGCTGGCGGCGACGCAGGAGGCCGCGGCCGTCTTACGCAAGGCGACCGAGGACGCCAAGAGCGAGGCCGGCCAGATCAGGCGCGACGCGGAAGAGGACGTCCGCGCCCGCCGGGACGAGATCGCACGGCTCGAGCGGCGCATCACGGAGTCGGAGGACGACCTCCGTGAGCGGACGCGCAAGCTCGACCTCCGCACGACCGAGCTCGACGAGCGCGACGAGATCCTGCACGAGGCGCGCATGCAGCTGGAGCGCGCCGCCGATCAGCACCGCGCGCAGCTCGAGCGGATCGCAGGCATGACGTCGAGCGAGGCACGTGAGGAGCTCATCGCTCACGTGGTCGACGACGCGAAGCGCTCATCGATGGCGCAGGTGCGTGAGATCGAGCAACGCGCCCGGGAGGACGGGGAAGAGCGCGCTCGCAAGATCTTGACGATCGCGATCCAGCGGGTCGCCTCCGAGCAGACCGCGGAGTCGACGGTCAGCGTCTTCGCGTTACCCAGCGAGGACATGAAGGGCCGGATCATCGGTCGTGAGGGTCGCAACATCCGCGCCTTCGAGGCGACGACCGGCGTGAACATCATCATCGACGACACGCCGGAGGCCGTCGTCCTCAGCAGCTTCGACCCGGTGCGCCGGGAATCGGCTCGCATGACCCTCGAGAAGCTCGTGCAGGACGGGCGGATCCATCCGGCCCGGATCGAGGAGATCCACGAGCGCTCGATGGCCGAGATCGAGGAGCGCATCCGCCGCGCCGGCGAGGACGCGGTCGCCGACGTCGGCATCACCGACATCCATCCCGAGATGGTCAAGCTCCTCGGCCGGCTCCAGTACCGCACGAGCTACGGACAGAACGTGCTGCGCCACCTCGTCGAGTCGGCGCACATCGCGTCGGCGCTCGCGGCGGAGCTCGGCCTCGATCCGGGGATCGCCAAGCGGGGCGCGTTCCTGCACGACATCGGCAAGGCGGTCACGCACGAGGTCGAGGGCTCCCACGCGATCATCGGCGCCGAGATCGCCCGCCGGATGCGGGAGGACCCCGAGGTCGTCCACTGCATCGAGTCGCATCACGGCGAGGTCGAGCAACGCACGATCCACGCCGTGCTCGCCCAGATCGCCGACTCCATCAGCGGCGGTCGTCCGGGGGCTCGCCGCGAGTCCCTCGAGACCTACGTGAAGCGCCTCGAGCGCCTCGAAGAGATCTGCAACGCGTTCGAGGGGGTCGAGAAGGTCTACGCGATGCAGGCGGGCCGTGAGGTTCGTGTGCTCGTGCAACCGGAAGCCGTCGACGATATCCAGACGCAGGTCATCGCCCGCGACATCGCGAAGCAGGTCGAGGAGGAGCTGCAGTACCCGGGGCAGATCCGGATCACGGTGGTCCGCGAGACACGCTCGACCGAATACGCGCGCTGACCAGCCTCACTGACCGGTTCCACGTCGGTGGTCGGCTACGCTGGGCCCATGCAGGAGCGGTTCCTGATCCGGACGTTCGGGTGCCAGATGAACGAGCACGATTCCGAGCGGATCGGCGGCGTGCTGATGGCCGACGGCATGACACCGACCGAGGACCCCGGCGACGCGCGGGTCATCGTCTTGAACACGTGCGCGATCCGTGAGAACGCCGACAACAAGCTCTACGGCAACCTCGGCCACCTGAAGCCGCTGAAGGAACGGAACCCCGATCTCCGGATCGTCGTCGCGGGCTGCCTCGCCCAGAAGGACCGGGGGACGATCCAACGCAAGGCGCCGTGGGTCGATGTGGTCGTCGGGACCCACGCGCTCCCGGCCCTCCTGGAGCTGCTCGAGCGGTCCCAACGCGATGGCCCCCAGATGGACGTGCGCGAGCACACGGAGATCTTCCCGAGCGCGCTCCCGGCGGCCCGCCATGATGCCTTCCGGGCCTGGGTCTCGATCGCCACCGGCTGCGACAACGCGTGCACCTTCTGCATCGTTCCCTTCGTTCGCGGGGCACAGCGGTCACGTCCGATCGGTGACGTGCTTGCCGAGGTGCAGCGCCTCGCGGCGTCAGGGGTGCTGGAGGTGACCCTGCTCGGCCAGAACGTGAACACCTACGGGCGCGATGTCTCGGTGCCGGGATCGTCGCGCCGGCCCCTCTTCGCCGACCTCCTCCGGATGGTCAACCAAGTTGACGGTCTGGAACGGATCCGGTTCACGTCGCCGCATCCGCACGACTTCACGCCCGATGTGATCGACGCCATGGCGGCGAGCGACAAGGTGTGTGAGCACATCCATTTCCCGTTGCAGTCGGGGTCCGACCGCATCCTCCGCGCGATGCAGCGCTCGTATCGGCGTGAGCGCTATCTCGGGTGGCTCAGCCGGATCCGCGAAATCATCCCGGAGATCGCGGTGTCGACGGACATCATCGTCGGGTTCCCCGGGGAGACCGAGGATGACTTCACCGCAACCCTGGACGTCGTCGCGCGCGCGCGGTTCGACAGCGCGTACACCTTCCAGTACTCGCCGCGTCCGGGTACGCGGGCCGAGACGATGGAGGCGCAGGTCCCGAAGGCCATCGTGCAGGAGCGGTTCGATCGTTTGGTCGCGCTCCAAACGGCGATCACCGGCGAACGGAACCGAGCGCAGGTGGGAAGCACGGTCCAGGTGTTGGTCGAGGGCGACGGCAAGCGCGCGGGGTCGACCCAGGCGAGGACCCGGACGAACCGCATCGTTCATCTGCGCGAGCCCCTCGCACCGGGCGCGTTCGCGAACGTCGAGATCACCGAGGCAGGCGCGCACCACCTGTTCGGGCGGGTGGTGCCCGAGCGGCAGCCGGTCGCGAGCTGATGCTGCGCGCCCTCGTCGGCCCGACCGCGAGCGGCAAGACCGAGGCGGGGATCGCGCTGGCCCGGAGGCTCGGCACCGACGTCGCGTCGTGCGACTCGATGCTCGTGTACCGCGGGATGGATATCGGGACCGCGAAGCCGACACCGGCGCAGCGGGCCGAGGTGCCGCACCACCTGCTCGATCTCGCTGAGCCCTCCGAGCGCTTCACCGTGGCCCGGTTCCAGCAAGCCGCGAGGGACGTCGTCGGGGCGGGACGCTCGCTGCTCGTCGGCGGGTCTGGGTTGTACTTCCGCGCGGTCGTCGATGACCTGCGGTTCCC
>JBKPRM010000268.1:0-5939 GCA_046734555.1 Actinomycetota bacterium
CACCGAGACGGCGGCCCCGACGGCAACTGCCACCGCGACCGCCGAGCCCGAGGCGCCGCCGCAGCCGCCGACGCCCGAGCCCGATGCTCCGGCGCAGCCACCGACGCCCGAGCCCGAGGTTCCGGCGCAGACGTCGGCCGAAGCGCCGCCCGCCGAAGGCGGTGAGAGCTGATGCTCGCGCCCAAGCGGATCAAGCACCGCAAGCAGCATCGCGGGAACATGCGCGGCAAGGCCAAGGGACATACCGAGATCCAGTACGGCGATTACGCGATCGTCGCGATGGAGCCCGGGTGGATCACGAACCGCCAGATCGAGGCGAGCCGCGTCGCGATGACCCGTCATATCAAGCGCGGCGGCAAGGTCTGGATCACGATCTTCCCGGACAAGCCGGTGACGAAGAAGCCCGCCGAGACCCGGATGGGCTCGGGCAAGGGCAACCCGGAGGGCTGGGTCGCGGTCGTGCGCCCGGGCCGGGTGATGTTCGAGCTCGCAGGCGTCACCGAGCCACTCGCCCGCGAGGCGATGCTCCGTGCGCAGCACAAGCTGCCCATCAAGACCAGATTCATCACGCGGGTGGGTGACTGAGCGATGCCGAGCAAGGCCGTCGAGCTGCGTGAGCTTCCCGACGAGGAGCTCTACGTACGGATCGAGAGCGCGAAGGAGGAGCTGTTCAACCTCCGCTTCCAGCTCGCGACCGGGCAGCTCGACAACTCCTCACGGCTGAAGGAGCTCCGCCACGACGTGGCGCGCGCGCTCACGGTCCTGCGGGAGCGGCATCTCGAGGCAGAGCTCGAGGCCCAGCTCGCCCGCGTGGAGGCCGAGGCGCTCGAGCGTTCCCGTGCCGCGCAGGAGGCGGGCGATGTGCAGGGCACGCCGCTCAGCGAGCTGGAACGCGAGGCGCTGGACGAGCAGACGGAAGAGCAAGAGGAAGAGGGAACCGACCAGTGAGTGAGACCCCAGACCAGTCGACGCGCTCGCGCCGCAAGGTGCGCACGGGCGTCGTCGTGTCCGACGGGATGGACAAGACCGTCCTCGTGCGGATCGACCGCCAGGTGCGGCACTCGCTCTACGGCAAGACCGTGCGGCGCGCATCGAAGCTCGCCGCGCACGACGAGGGCAACGAGGCGCACGTCGGCGACACCGTCCGGGTCATGGAAACGCGGCCGCTCAGCAAGACCAAGCGCTGGCGGGTGGTCGAGATCGTGGAGCGCGCGGAGTGATCCAGCAGGAGACCCGGTGCAAGGTCGCGGACAACACGGGGGCCAAGGAGGTCCTGTGCATCCGCGTCCTCGGCGGGTCTGCGCGCCGATATGCGGGCGTCGGCGACGTGATCGTCGCCACCGTGAAGGACGCGTTGCCCGGTGGCGCGGTGAAGAAGGGTGAGGTGGTGAAGGCGGTGGTCGTGCGTACCGCGAAGGAGCGGCGGCGTCCCGACGGCTCCTACATCCGCTTCGACGACAACGCGGTCGTGATCTTGACGACCGACGCGAAGAACCCGCGAGGGACACGCATCTTCGGGCCCGTCGCACGAGAGCTCCGCGAGAAGCGGTTCATGAAGATCATCTCGCTGGCTCCGGAGGTGCTGTAGATGGCGAGCGTGGACATCAAGCGTGACGACCTGGTCCGGGTGATCTCGGGCAAGGATCGTGGCAAGGAGGGCCGGGTGCTGCGCGTACTCCCGGTGGAGGGGCGTGTGATGGTCGACGGCGTCGGCCTCGCCAAGCGGCACACGCGGACGGGCGCCAAGCGCACACGGACCGGGCAGCAGCTGAACCAGGGGGGCATCATCGACATCGAGACGTTCGTCGACATCTCGAACGTCCAGTTGGTGTGCCCGAACTGCCACCAGCTGACGCGTGTCGGCCACCGTCGCACCGACGACGGCACGAAGGAACGCTTCTGCCGCAAGTGTGAGGCGGTGCTCGCGGGTGGCTGATACCTACAGGCCCCGCCTCAAAGCGCGGTTCCGCGAGGAGATCGTGCCGCAGCTCCAACAGGAGCTCGGCTTGGCCAACGTGATGCAGGTGCCGCGGCTGGACAAGATCGTCGTGAACATGGGGGTCGGCGAGGCCCTGAAGGACGGTCGTATGCTGGATGCGGCCGTCGAGGACCTCACGACCATCGCCGGCCAGAAGCCCGTGATCACGCGGGCGCGCAAGTCGATCGCCGGGTTCAAGCTCCGCGAGGGCAACGCCATCGGCGTGAAGGTGACGCTTCGCGGTGACCGGATGTGGGAGTTCTACGACCGGCTCGTGTCGCTCGCGATCCCGCGGATCCGTGACTTCCGGGGGCTCGACCCGCGGTCGTTCGACGGCCGTGGCAACTACACGTTCGGGCTGACCGAGCAGCTGATCTTCCCGGAGATCGATTACGACAAGGTGCTGAAGGTGCGCGGGATGGACATCACGATCGTGACGACCGCCCGCTCGGACGACGACGGACGAGCGCTGCTGCGTGCGTTGGGCTTCCCGCTCGTGCGGGAAGACGCCGCGGCGGCGAGCTGACGAGGACACACGAGATGGCGAAGAAGGCATTGATCAACAAGCAGCGGAAGCAGCCGAAGTTCCGCGTGCGCTCCTACACCCGGTGCCAGCGTTGCGGCCGCGCTCGCGCGGTCTACCAGCGCTTCATGCTGTGCCGGATCTGCTTCCGGGAGCTGGCGCACCTGGGTGAGCTGCCGGGGGTGACGAAGGCCTCATGGTAGCCGCGACGACCACGAAGAAGCAGTCCGCGAACGTGACGGATCCGGTCGCCGATCTGTTGACGCGCATCCGCAACGCGAACATCGCGTACAAGGAGGAGGCGCTCGCGCCGGCGTCGAAGCGTGCTCGCGCGATCCTCGAGATCTTGCGCGAGGAGGGCTACATCGAGGGGTTCGAGCTCGAGGGCGAGGGCGTCCACCAAGCGCTCCGCATCCGCCTGAAGTACGGCCCGCGCAAGCAGCGCACGATCACGGGCATCCGGCGGGTCTCCAAGCCCGGACGTCGGATCTACCGCGAGCGGGGCGACCTGCCGCGCGTGATGGGCGGCCTCGGGATCGCGATCGTCTCGACGTCGCACGGCGTGATGACCGACCGCGCCGCGTCGAAGAACGGGATCGGCGGGGAGATCCTCGCCTACGTGTGGTGAGTGGGGAGCGGTCGAGATGAGTCGGATCGGCAAGAAGCCCATCGAGATCCCCTCCGGCGTGGAGGTCTCGCTCGCCGACGGCAACGTCGTCACGGTGACCGGTCCGCGCGGGTCGCTGTCGCAGACGATCCACCCGAACATGACCGTCACCGTCGCCGACGGCGCGGTCGGGGTCGAGCGGGCAGACGACGAGGGGTTCAACCGCGGACTCCACGGCCTGTCGCGCTCGCTGATCGCGAACATGGTGGAAGGCGTCACGAAGGGCTTCGAGAAGCGGCTGTCGATCGTCGGCGTGGGCTACCGCGCCTCGTTGAAGGGCAAGGACCTCGAGGTCCAGGTCGGGTATTCCCACCCGGTCGTCGTGCCCCAGCCCGATGGCATCGAGTTCGAGGTACCGGCCGCGACGTCCATCGTCGTTCGTGGCAACGACAAGCAGCAGGTCGGCGAGGTCGCCGCCAACATCCGCAAGATCCGCAAGCCCGAGCCCTACAAGGGCAAGGGCATCCGCTACGAGGACGAGTACGTGCGCAAGAAGGCCGGCAAGGCCGCGAAGGGTGCCGCGTGATGGACGCGAAAGCGAAACGACTCGCTCGCGAGCGCCGCCACGCGCGGGTGCGCAAGAAGGTGCGCGGTGAGGCGGACCGGCCTCGCCTGGCCGTCTTCCGGTCGACTCGCCACATCTACGTGCAGCTGATCGACGACCGTGGGGCGAGAACGCTGGCTGCGGCCTCCGACGCCGAGGTCGGCGGCGACAACCCGACGGAGCGGGCGAAGGCGGTCGGGACGCTGATCGCGACACGGGCCAAGGAGGCGGGCATCGCGAACGTCGTGTTCGACCGCGGTGGGTTCCGATTCCACGGCCGGGTCGCGGCGCTCGCCGAGGGCGCGCGCGAGGGAGGACTGCAGATCTGATGGTTCGACGCTACGACTCGAAGAACGACGACAAGAGCCCGTTCGAAGAACGGGTCATCTCGATCAACCGCGTCGCCAAGGTCGTGAAGGGCGGCCGGCGGTTCTCGTTCGCTGCGCTCGTCGTCGTCGGAGACGGCGCGGGACGCGTCGGCGTCGGCTACGGCAAGGCGAAGGAAGTGCCGTCTGCGATCGCCAAGGGCGTCGAGGCCGCTCGCCGGGGCATGTTCGAGGTGCCGATGATGGGCAGCACGATCCCGCACGAGATCGTCGGCGTGGCCGGCGCCGGGGAAGTCCTGCTCAAGCCGGCGGCGCCGGGGACCGGCGTCATCGCCGGTGGTCCCGTCCGCGCCCTGGTCGAGTGCGCGGGCATCAAGGACATCCTGTCGAAGTCGATGGGCTCGGCGAACCAGATCAACATCCTCAAGGCGGCCGTGCAGGGTTTGCAGTCCCTCCGAACCCCCCAGAGCATCGCGACGGCACGTGGGCGCGAGCTCCATCAGGTCGCGCTCAAGCCGATGGTCGACGCGGTCGCCGCGGCTCAGGACCGCGTCAACGCGGCCCGCGCCGAGGCACTCACCGAGCAGTACGGCGGCGAGGAGGGATCGTGATGGCCATGCTGAAGGTCACACAGGTCCGCAGCGCGATCGGTCGCCCGAAGGACCAGAAAGACACGATCAGACGCCTCGGCATCCGCCGCCTCAACGGCTCCGCCTTGCAGGAGGATCGACCGGACATCCGCGGCATGATCGCGAAGGTGAGCCACCTCGTGACGGTCGAGAAGGTCGACGGCGACCCGAAGCGCCGAGGCGGAAAGGCAACGTCGTGAAGCTGCATCATCTCCATCCGGCCGACGGCGCCAAGACCGACAAGACGCGGGTCGGCCGTGGACGCGCGGGCCGTCGTGGCAAGACGGCCGGTCGCGGCACGAAAGGAACGGGCGCCCGCAAGAACGTCCCGGCGTACTTCGAGGGCGGTCAGATGCCCTACCAGCGTCGGGTGCCGAAGTTGAAGGGATTCACGAACCCCAACCGGGTCGAGTACGCGCCGGTCAACGTCGAGGTCCTCGCGACCTACTTCGAGGGCGAGGTCTCGCCCACGGAGCTCTACGCACACGGCCTCGCCCACAAGGGCGCGCGGGTCAAGATCCTCGGGCGCGGCGAGATAGACAAGGCACTGACCGTTCGGGCGCACGCATTCTCAGCGACCGCCAAGGCGAAGATCGAGGCTGCGGGCGGCACGATCGAGACGATCGGGACGCGCCGGGGCGGCACTGCCGCCGAACGCTGATGCGGGGGTAGGCTAGCCGGACGTGCTGAAGGCCTTCCTCAACTCGTTCCGGGTTCCGGACCTCAGGAACAAGATCCTCTTCACGCTGTTCATCATCGTGATCTACCGGCTGGGCAACCACATCCCGGTCCCGATCGTCGACACGAGCGTCCTGAACCAGCAGGCGAGCGGTGGGTTCCTCGATCTGCTCTCGCTGTTCTCCGGTGGCGGGATCGGGCACTTCTCGGTCTTCTCGCTCGGGATCATGCCCTACATCACGAGCTCGATCATCATCCAGCTGATGACGGTCGTCATCCCGAAGCTCCAGCAATGGCAGGACCAGGGCGAGGCCGGCACCAAGAAGATCAACCAGACGACCCGCTACGTCACGGTGGCGCTGGCGTTCCTGCAGTCCGCCGGGCTCGTGTTCCTGTTCCACAACGGGACGAGCCAGAACATCCCCGACCTGTTCACGACGCCGGGCTCGTTCAAGCCATCCAACGTGCTCCTGATCGTCTTGGTGATGACGGCCGGGACCGCGCTGATCATGTGGCTCGGTGAGCTGATCACCCAACGCGGCGTCGGCAACGGCATGTCGATCCTGATCTTCACGTCGGTGATCAGCCGTCTGC
>JBKPRM010000269.1:0-2747 GCA_046734555.1 Actinomycetota bacterium
GCACGAGGGGGCGCGGTCGGCGCCGGACGTGGCAACCGAGGAGCGCCGGCTGCTGCGCGGCCTCGAGGCGCTGGACGCGGTCGCGGGCGTCCGCCCGATCGGCTACCGCGGTCCGAACTGGGAGCTGTCATACGCGACGCCCGGGCTGCTCGTGAAGCACGGCTTCCGCTACGACACCGGGATGATGGACGCCGATCACCCATACCGCCTCGCGGTTTCGCCGGAGCCGGGCGCGGCCTCGATCGTCGAGCTGCCGGCCCACTGGAGCCTCGACGACTGGGAGCCGTACAACTACCTGCCGGGCATCACCGGCTCGGGCGTCATCGCGAGCCCGACCGAGGTGATCGCGCGGTGGACGCTCGAGCTCGAGGCCCTCGTCGAGGAGGGTGGCCTGTTCATGCTCACGAACCATCCGTTCGTGAGCGGTCGCGCGTCGCGCGCGGCCGGCCTCGCGCGCCTGATCCGCCGCGCGCAGGAGATCGATGGGCTGTGGATCGCGACGGCTGCCGAGATCGCGGCGCACGTCGAGACGCTGCCACTCGAGCCGGTCGTCCACCGCCGGCCGGAGATCCCGGCGCCCGTCTAGCTCGAGGCCAACCAAGAGGCCCCGGCCGGTGGCCGGGGCCTCTATCGCTGCGGAGCGACCGGGCATCAAGCCGATGCGGTCGCCTCGGCCTCCATCGGTTCGCGCGCGAACGACCGAGCGCCGACCCAGAACACCACGAACGCGACGGCGAAGCCGACCACGTACGCGAGATCCGCGTAGTGCAGGACGTCGTCCGAGATGGCGTTGATCGGCAGCCCCGTGCTCTTGCGCAGGTCCTCGCCGAGGACCGACTGCTGGAACGGCAGCGAGACGATGAAGCCGATGAGCGCGGACGCCAGCGCGAACCAGCCGCTCGGCAGCGCAGAGAAGTTGACCAGCCGCCGGACGTCGGCGCGGCCACGCCGCATCCACCAGTCGGCCAGGACCACGGCGGCCCACGGCGCGATCCAGTAGCTCAGGAAGAGCAGGATGTTCTCGATCTTGCCGACGAGGTCGCCTGCGTTGAGCCAGACGGTCACGCCGAAGCCGAGGACGGCAACCAGCAGGGCCGAGTAGACGCGCGGCACGCGAATGCCCGCCGCCTGCAGTGACAGCGAGCCCGTGTAGTCATTCATGGCGTTGACCGCGACCGTGCCGATGCCGATTGCCAGCATCGCCAGCGCCGCCAGCGGCGTGCCCGACAGGATCGTGTTGATCGTGTCCACCGCGCCGCCCGCGGTCGCCTTGTCGGCGACCAGGAGGCCGAGGATCTCGACCCAGCCGGACGCCAGCGACAAGCCGAGGACGGTCCACCAGAAGATGCGCGACGGACTGGTGTCCGGGGGCAGATACCGGGTGTAGTCCGATGCGTACAGCGCCCAGGCCAGGACGAAGCTGGCGATGATCGTGCTGTACAGGATGAACGCGCCGATCTGGTCGGCGCCGGTCATGGCATCGCCGCGTGCCAGGCCACTCGAAGCCTGTCCGGCGATGGCCACCGTGAGCACGGCGAACATCGCCGCGAGCACGATCGCCATGTACTTCTCGAAGGTGTGGATCGCCTCGTAGCCGAGGATGCCGAGCAACCCCTGGAAGACCACGATGATCAGCAACGAGACGAGGAACGGCAGGCCGGTCAGGATCGAGATCGCTGCCGCGCCGAAGACCGAGTTGATGCCGTCCCAGCCGATGCAGCTGAGCCAGTTCAGCAGCCCCGGGACGACGATGCTCTTGCCATAGGCCAGGCGCGCCAGGGGCATCTGGGCCATGCCCGTCCGCGGTCCCATCGTGGCCAGCAGCCCGACCAGGATCGAGCCGACGAAGTTGCCGACCAGGATGGCTGCCACGGCGGTCCAGAAGCCGAGGCCGATGAACGATGCCGCGGCGAGCGTCCCGAGGAAGAACGCCGCGGGGACGAGGTTCGGCGTGAACCAGACGGTGAAGACCCGGCCCACCGACCCATAACGGGCGGATTCCGGGATCGGGTCCATGCCGTGCCCTTCGATGGACAGGTCGCCCTCACGGCTGGGCATCCCCTGTCCGGTGAGCAGACCGGCGGTCATGCGTCGCTCCCTTCCGAGCTCTGCGGTGGCGCGATTGGGCGCGCCACACCCTCCAACCCACGGCAACTGTAGTCCCGCCGGGGCGCCCGGCAATATGGAAATGACCGCATGTCGGGCGAACGTCAGGCGACCGCGAACGTGCCCTCCACCGAGCTCGCGGCGTGGGTCGCATCGCCCGCGTAGGCGATTGTGACCTTGTAACGGCCGGCTGGGAGAGCCTTGTCGATGACGATGGCGCCGCTGGTGTCGGTCGCGAGCGCGAGCGCCCCGATCGGCGGGGCAACGAGCGGGACGGTCTCCCGGTAGCCATCGGTGAGATCCTTTCCCCAAAGGAAGAACACGGCCGCGTAGCCGGTGCCCGAGCCGCTGGGTGGAACCTTCGCCGTCACTTTCAATGTGAAGTCCGACCCGGGCGTGACGCGAATCGAATACGAGTTGATCGCGATGTCCTGGTCGGGGGTCGCGCGAAGTCGGAGCATTCTGCCGTCCCCGGCGTCGCTTCTCACAACCTTGGCAGTGCCACTGCCGTAGACGGCCCAGGAGTACAAGCCCGACTCGAAGTTTGCATTCGGCACACGATTGCGAGTCCTGCCGCCGTCCGCGTAGGTGATGCGGTAGATCCTCATGTCGATCGGTGCCGGCCCGGCGCCCTCCTGGTT